>CAZLPR010000192.1:0-4525 GCA_964561415.1 uncultured Dechloromonas sp.
CGCCGCCGTAGGTGTCGACGATGATCTTGCGGCCGGTCAAGCCGCAATCACCCTGCGGGCCACCGACGACAAAGCGGCCGGTCGGGTTCACCAGGAATTTGATATTCCCCTTGATCAACTCTTTCGGCAGCACCGGCTTGATGATTTCCTCAATGGTTGCTTCGCGCAGGCTTTCCAGGCTGATGTCCGGCGAGTGCTGGGTAGAGAGCACGACGGTATCGATCGAGTGCGGCAGGCCATCGACATAGCGAATAGTGACTTGCGATTTGGCGTCAGGACGCGCCCAGGGCAGGCGACCATCCTTGCGCAGCATGGCCTGGCGCTCGACCAGACGATGCGACAGGTAAATCGGCAGCGGCATCAGTGACGGCGTTTCGTCACAGGCGTAACCGAACATCAGCCCCTGGTCGCCGGCGCCCTGGCCGAGATCGTCGTCGTAAGCCTTGTTGACGCCCCGGGCGATATCGGGACTCTGCTTGTCGTAGGCGACGAGCACGGCGCAACCCTTGTAGTCGATGCCGAAATCGGTGTTGTCGTAGCCGATGCGCTTCAGGGTTTCGCGGGCGACCTGGATGTAATCGACGTTGGCGCTAGTGGTGATTTCACCGGCCAACACCACCAGTCCGGTGTTGCACAGGGTTTCAGCAGCAACGCGGGAATGCTTGTCCTGAGCCAGAATGGCATCAAGAATGGCGTCGGAAATCTGATCGGAAACTTTGTCGGGATGGCCTTCGGAAACGGATTCCGAGGTAAATAGATACTCGCTCATGGCAACTCCATACGGTCCTTGGTCCGGCGTTACCGGCTTCGGACCACGAGCGGGTGACGCTTTAGCAGCATTTATGAATCGCCCCGCAAGTTGTCTGTTTAACTCGGCGATTGCATAATATTAATCTTTTCGTGGCGGCGATCAACCCCCGGGGTTCCATGGTTTTTATTTTCAGCGTGTTAAGCCGCCTGCCCTTACGCCTGGTTCACCTGCTCGGTGGCTGGCTCGGCCGCCTGACGTATTGGCTCTCGCCGACCTATCGCCGGCATCTGCGGGACAACATGGCGCAAGCCGGTATTGATCCTTCTTTGCGCGGCGCTGCCGCGGCCGAGGCGGGCAAACAGATGCTCGAACTGGCGCGTATCTGGCTGCGCACGCTGGATCAAACCAATGCTCAGGTCGTTGAAGTCTGCGGCTGGGAACATGTTGCGGCAGCACAGCAGCTCGGCCGCGGCATTGTTTTTATGACGCCGCATCTGGGCTGTTTCGAGATCACGGCGCAGTATTGCTCGGCCTTTGGCGATATCACCGTGCTTTACCGTCCACCGCGCCAAGCGGCGATTCAGCAAATGATTCTCGCTGGTCGCCAACGGGATCAATTACATTTGGCGCCGGCTGATTTGTCGGGTGTGCGCGCACTGATCAAGGCGCTGAAAAAAGGCCAGGCTGTCGGCATGTTGCCGGACCAGGCGCCGAAAGTCGGCGAAGGCGTCTGGCTCGATTTTTTCGGCAAGCCGGCCTACACCATGACGCTGGCGGCGCGGTTGACGGAAACGGGGGCGACGACGTTGATGGCCTGGGGCGAACGCCTGCCCAAAGGGCGCGGCTATCGCCTGCATTTTCACCCACCGCGCCAGGCTTTGAGCGGTTCTACGGTCGACCGTGCACAGCAGATAAATTTGGAAATTGAAGCCCTGATTCGTCAATGCCCGACGCAGTATTTGTGGGGTTACAACCGCTACAAGCGCCCGGGTGGCGCTGAGTTACCGCCGGAGAACCCGTCATCTTGAAATTGTTTTTCAGCAAACTTGTGGTGGCCTTTCTCTGGCTTTTGCACTGGCTGCCGTTGCCCGCGCTGCGTTTTCTCGGCTGGATTTTGGGGCGTCTGCTGTATGCCTTGGGCCGTGAGCGGCGGGAAGTCGCGCTGACTAACCTGCGCCTGTGCTTCCCGGCAATGGCCGAGGCCGAGCGCGAGGAGTTGGCGCGCCAGCATTTCATTGCTTTTAGCCAGGCGGTGCTCGATCGCACCTTGGGCTGGTGGGCTTCGAAGGAGCGCCTGGAACGGCTTATCCGGATTAGCGGGGTGGAGCATCTAAACAGTGGCGACGGTCGGCCGATTATTTTGCTGTCGCCGCATTTTGTCGGTCTGGATGCCGGGGCAACGCGGATTTCGATGCATATCGTCGGCTGCAGCGTCTATTCCAGCCAAAAAAACCCGGTGTTTGACAAATTGTTCTACGCGGGCCGTCAGCGCTTCAATCCGACGGTTCTCTTTTCCCGCCAGGAAGGCATGCGCGGCATTATCAAGGCGATGAAAGCGGGACATCAGTTTTACTATCTGCCCGATATGGATTTTGGCCCGAAAGAGTCGATCTTCGTGCCCTTCTTTGGCGTTCCCGCCGCGACCATTCCCGGCGTTGCCCGGCTGGTGCGCTTGACTGGTGCCAAAGTCGTGGCGTGTATTGCCCGCCAGGTGCCGGACGGCTACGAAGTTGAAGTCATGCCGCCCTGGGAAAACTTTCCCGGTGAGAGCATCGAGGCGGATACCGAATTGGTTAATCAGTTTATTGAAAGTCAGGTGCTGCGCATGCCGGCGCAGTATTTTTGGTTGCACAAGCGTTTCAAAACCCGGCCACCCGGAGAACAAAGGTACTACAAATGAATAGCCTGAATATTGCCATCCGCCGTGTCACCCCGCCCGATGTGCCCGCCATTTCGGCGCTGGCGCGTGAAATCTGGCAAGCCACTTATCCGGGCATCATTACCCAGGAGCAGATCGACTTTATGCTCGAGCAGCGCTATGGCCACGAGCGGCTTTACGATGATCTGGAAGATGCCGACAAGTGGCTGGATCAGGCTTTTCAGGGCGAGCGCCGGGTCGGTTTTGCCTTCAGCGAGATCTACCAGGGCGAGTTCAAGCTGGACAAGCTTTACATTCATCCGGATGTGCAACGCAAGGGCGTCGGCGGCCAGTTGATCGAGCATGTCGCGGCGCGGGCGAAAAAACTGGGTTATCTCAGCCTCGTTTTGGCGGTGAATAAACGCAACGAGAAGGCGATTGGCTCGTACAAGAAATATGGCTTTGTGGTCCGCGAAGCAATCGTTGACGACATTGGTCGTGGCTTCGTGATGGACGATTTCATCATGGAAAAACCGCTTTGAGATTCAGCGTCAAGCAGAATCCCTCTGCTATCCTTTTTGCCATTAATACGCGGAGTGGCTTGTGAAACTTAAGTTTTCCAAAATGCATGGCCTGGGTAACGACTTTGTCGTGCTCGACGGTATTCGCCAGCAAATTTCCCTGACTCCGGCCCAGCTACGCTTTCTGGCCGAGCGGAATTTCGGGATCGGCTGCGACCAGATTTTGCTGGTCGAAAAACCGACTCGGCCAGGCGTCGATTTCCGTTATCGCATCTTCAATGCCGATGGCAGCGAGGTTGAGCAATGCGGCAACGGCGCACGCTGTTTTGTCCGTTTTGTGCATGACGCTGGCCTCACCGAGAAGCGGGAGATTCACGTCGAGACGAAAAATGCCATCATCAGCCCGCGCCTTGAAGAAGACGGCAATGTTACGGTCGACATGGGAATCCCCCGCTTTTTGCCGAACGAGATTCCCTTTTTGCACGACGACGATGTGGTGATTTATTCGCTCGACGTGGCCGATGAAACGTTGGAAATCAGCGTCGTCTCGATGGGTAATCCGCACGCCGTGCAAGTGGTCGAATGCGTTGATGGCGCACCAGTGGGCGATCACGGGCCGCTGATCGAAAATCACCAGCGCTTCCCGCAGCGCGTCAATGCCGGCTTCATGCAGATTATCGATCGGCATGCGATCAAGTTGCGCGTCTATGAGCGCGGTAGCGGCGAGACACTGGCCTGCGGCACGGGCGCTTGTGCGGCTGTGGTCACCGGCGTGCGTCGCGGTTTGCTCGATTCGCCGGTGCGCGTCACGACGCGCGGCGGCGATTTGACCATTGCCTGGGGTGGCTCCGGCCAGCCCGTTTTGATGACCGGCCCTGCGGTGACGGTCTTCTCTGGAGAAATTGAATTATGAGTGCCCTGTTTCCTGAAGATGTCGCCGATTACCTGAAAAACAATCCGGGATTTTTTGAGCAATACGCCGACTTGATGGCGCAGATTTTTCTGCCGCATCCGCATGGCGGCCGTGCTGTTTCCTTGGCTGAGCGCCAGATGCTGACGCTGCGCGACAAAAATCGGCAGGCGGAAAGCAAGCTGGCCGAACTGACGGCTTTTGGCGAGGAGAACGATGCGATCAGCGAAAAAGTGCATCGCCTGGCGGTGGGCCTGATTGCCGCTGAAACTTTCCAGGCGGTCATTCACTTGCTCAATTTCCATCTGCGCGACGATTTTCTCGTGCCGCATGTGGCGCTGCGCCTGTGGCACAAGCCGGATGAAATCGACGGTTTGCCGGAATTCGCCGCAGTCAGCGAAGAGTTGCAGGTTTTTGCCGAAACGCTGGCCCGGCCGTATTGCGGCTCGACCGCCGGCTTCGGGACCACCTCGTGGTTTGGCGAG
>CAZLPR010000193.1:0-4504 GCA_964561415.1 uncultured Dechloromonas sp.
AAAAAGCGCCAAAAAATGAGAAGGCGAGGAAGCGAGGCAAAGCGCCCGAGCACGGACGCCTTACCAGTCCCCTTGAGGTGCTGAGCAACGCGGGAAGGCCGGGGGCAGTCGGCAATCGGCAATCGGCAATCGGCAATCGGCAATCGGCAATCGGCAATCGGCAGGAGCAAAGGTTTTACGCCCCACTTCGCTCAAACCCCATCTTTTTTCTTCAGCCGATACTGCAACTGCGGCCGGGTAATCCCAGCAGCCTTGCAGCCCCGGCCAGATTTCCTTCGGAGCGTCGCTCCGCCTCCTCAATCAGCCATATTTCCAGGTCAAGGATGGTCAGAGCATCAGCACAGTGGCGAAGGAACTCGGATTGGGCGAGCCGCAAAGGCAATTGCTGGGACGCCGCACCACCGCAGAGCCGGTTCAACAGCTTCAAGAACGAGCGGGTGCATGGCTTTCGCTACGCAACCCACGTCGACATGAAGGCCGCCGGCTTTGAATGCATCGAAGTGTTTTACAACCGGAAACGGCAGCGCCCAACGCTCTGTTTATTCGGTCGAATGGATTTCTGGATCGCCGAATGCGCGGATGGTGTTGCGTCCGGCTTCTTTGGCCTGGTACATCGCAGCATCCGCCTGTTTCAGGATCGTATTGACATCATCTTCCGTTCCGCCAAACAGGGTGACGCCGATACTCGGTGTGCTGGCATAGCAAAGGTCGCCGAGTTGATACGGCTGGTTGAGGCTCTCGAGAATGCTCTGGCTGACGCGTCGGGCATCGTTTATAGCGGTTGCAGGGGCGTCGGAAAGGCTTTCCAGCATCACGATAAATTCGTCCCCGCCCAGCCTGGCGACCGTATCCTGTGCCCTGACACATTTCACCAGGCGCGCTGAAACCTCGATGAGCAGCGCGTCACCCATGGCGTGACCGTGCTGGTCGTTGAGTTGTTTAAAGCGATCCATGTCCAGGAACATGACTGCGCCGTGTGATTTGTTGCGCTGATTCTTGGTGATGGCTTGCTGGAGCCGGTCGAGCAGCAGCCGACGGTTGGGCAGGCCGGTCAGCGCATCAAAAAAAGCAAGTTGGTTGATTTCGGCTTCGTGGCGCTTCCGTTCTTCAATGTTCGCGATGCTGCCGAGCATCCGCTCGGGGGTGCCGTTGGCATTTTTTGAAACGACTTCGCCGCGATCCGATACCCATACATAGTGACCATCTTGATGCCGCAAGCGGTATTCGTGATGATAGGGTTTGTCATGAATTAACGCATCGTCGATCGCTTCGAGCACGGCGGATGCATCGTCGGGGTGAATCCTATTTGCATATTCCTCGATGCGGTGCGACAGAAATTTTTCGTCAAGCCCAAGCATCCTGCACCATGCGAGGTTGTGCTGAACCTCCTTGGTATTTACTTGCCAGTCCCAGATGCCTTCGCCCGTGACATTCATGACCAGTTGCAGGCGTTCCTCGCTGGACTTCAATTCACGTTCCATACGGGTGAGCCGCAGAATATTGCGGATGCGATGTCTGACCAATTCAATCTGGATCGGCTTGGTAATAAAGTCCGCTGCGCCCAGCGCAAGTCCGGCAACTTCGCTTTCAAGGTCCGACATCGCGGTCACAAAAATGATCGGTGTCAGCTTCAGCCCGGGCTGCTTGCGAAAACGCCGAAATGTTTCATGGCCATCAACCTCGGGCATCATGATGTCGAGCAAGACCAGATCCGGCTGGGATGCTTTGGCAAGTTCGATGCCTTCGGGCCCGGAGGTGGCAAGTTGAAGATCGAATTCTGACTCAAGCGCGGTCGCCAACAGAAAAAGGTTCTCAGGCGTGTCGTCGATAATCAGAATTTTCGGGCGGTCATTGCTTGCCATGTAAATCACCTCGGGATGGAAGAGGACAGTTCATTCAGTTGGGATAAAGCCTGTTCAAAATTCATCCCCTTCAGCGTATTTTCAATAAGTGCGGCATCTTGTTCAAGCCTGGTGTTTGCAAGGGCTGATTTCAACCGCCTGACAAGATTGAGAGCGTCAAATTTTCGCTGCATAAGCAATGGCGTCAACTCGGCTATCAGCGTTTGCAGCAATTCAGTATCCACAGGCATTTCTACACGGGCCGGCACCGCCGGAAGCTGTTCGACGTTTCGGATTTTTTCAAACGGTAAATATTTTTCCAGCTGTTTGATCACGACGCCAAAATCAATCGGTTTGGCGATCAGGTCATTGACCCCGACGCGCTCGCACTTTTGCAGGTCTTCTTTATAGGCGCTGGCGGTCATGACGATAATAGGTTGAGCTTTTTGATGCTGGCCTGCCTGCCATTCCCGAATTTGCGCTGTGGCTTGAATTCCATCGAGGTTCGGCAGCACAATGTCCATCAGGATCAGATCAAAGCGTTCGCTACGGGTGATGGCGCTGACCGCCTGTATGCCATCTTCAGCCATCGTGACCGAGATTCCCAGTTTGCTGAGCATTGCCCCGATGACCATGCGATGAATCGGATCATCCTCGACCACCAATATATGCCCGGAGAAACGTGTTGAGTTTCCACTTTGGATGCCCTGCGCTTTCTCCGCACAAGTTTGATCTTTGTTGTTGGCGAGGGGAGCCTCAATACGAAACCAAAAGCGTGATCCTTTGCCAACGACCGAGTCAGCTCCAGCATCTCCGCCCATCAGCTTTGAAAGTTTCTTGACGATCGACAAGCCAAGTCCCGTTCCGCCTTGTTGGCGGGTGGCCGAATTGTCGATTTGTGAAAATGGCTTGAACAATTGATCCATGTTCTCGGAGGAAATGCCTGCGCCGGTGTCGGAGACGGAAAATTCGAGAAGCCGTTTATCTGCCGAGGCCGCATATTCCTCAACCGCGACAACGATCTTGCCATTAGCCGTGTATTTGACGGCATTGCTGATCAGATTCGACAATATTTGATGAAGGCGCAGCGGGTCGCCAATGTATTGCTGGTTCGCGGTTAAAGCGCTTTTCCAGGTCAGGCTTATTTTTTTGTTTTGTGCCGGCAGTAAAAAAAGTTGAACCGCCCGCCCTACCAAATCGACGGGGGAGAAAGCGCCGGCATGGATTTCCAGCTTTCCAGCCTCGACCTTGGAAAGATCAAGGATGTCATTGAGTAGTGCGAGCAATACCTGCCCCGAACGGAGAATGGTGCGCACATATTCCTGACGTTCCTCCTCGCTCAGGCTTGCGTTCAACAGAATCTGGGCCATTCCGAGAATTCCGTTCATTGGCGTCCTGATTTCATGGCTCATGGCTGCCAAAAATTGGCTCTTCGCCCGGTTCGCCGTTTCTGCCGCCTCCTTCGCATGGACCACGTCGGTGATATCGACACGAAAGCCAACGGTATGGCCCAGCGCGGTTTTTCGCTCGCGAATTTTTAGCCAGCGGCCATCATCCAGATGCTGGACAAGTTCGCTTTCGCTACTGCGGTGCAGGGCTAATCTTTCCTCCACCCATTCTTCAATGCGGCCATTGGCCTCCTTATATTGACCATGCTCGGCACCGTAGCGAATGATGCTTTCAAACGTGCTGCCGACCACGATGGCGGGCGCCGCAGTGACATAAATCTCACGGTATCGTTCGTTGCAAAAAGCCAGTTTGTCCTCTGCATCGTAAACGGCAAACGCTTCGCCAATTGTTTCAATGGCCGAATGCAGCAGTGACTCACGTTCATGAATCTCTTCTTTGGCCTGTTCGAGTTTCTGCTCGGCGATTTTTCTTTCCGTGATGTCCTGAAGCGTTTCAATGGCACCGACGATCACCCCGTTGTTGTCGCGCAGGGGCGTCGCCGTGAAAAATAGCCAGCGGCCGCCGCCGGGAAAACTAGGGAAGAAATCTTCCGCCTCGATGGCGCCGGGGATGATTTTTGAATTCCGATATTTGCCCTCGTAAAATTTCGCAACAAGCTGATCAAGCTCGTTATTGACGATGAGGTCCGCCAGGACCGGACGTTGTTCCGGATAGAACGCTTTCCATTGATTTCGGGTGCCGACCATTTCATTGGCGGGAGCCCCGATGATCAACTCGCAGGCATGATTCCAATGAGTAATCACATGCTCCGCATTGATGACAAATGTGGGCACAGGATTGCTATCGAGCAATTGCTCGAGCGAGACCTGGGGAATGGCCGGGATGTCAATCCATGGCTGACTCTCGTCGGCAACCGGGGGTCTCTTGGCGGAAGATTGGTCTGCGGAGGACATCTGTTCTCCTTTGCGGGTGATGTGTACCCGCATAAAAAACGTTAGGAAATGGTAATTTTACCATAACCGTCGATTTTATTCTTTTTCGAGACGGGGTTTATGCTTTTACGCTAGCAGCCCGAGTAGCTTAGGCTCGGGCTGCCGGCGTGCCGGCTCAAGTCGTCCCGCGGATAGCCGATAGTTGCTCGATGTTGCTCAGGATGCGTTGCGCATTCCCGAAATAGCCCCCCGCCTGCGCTGGTCAGGCTGATACGGCGCGTTGTCCGCTTGAGAAGGCCGAACGCGCCTTTAAACCTTGAT
>CAZLPR010000194.1:0-4462 GCA_964561415.1 uncultured Dechloromonas sp.
TCCAGCGTCTGCGGGGCGTGCGGCAGCGCGGCCCGGATGTGCTGGTCACGCGCGAGCCGGGCGGCACGGAACTCGGCGAGAAGTTGCGCACGTTGCTGCTCAATGAGCCGATGCATCTTGAAACCGAAACTTTGCTCATGTTCGCCGCCCGGCGCGAACATATCGCCCGCTTGATCGAACCGGCGCTGGCTCGGGGTGAATGGGTCGTCTGCGACCGTTTCAGCGATGCGACCTATGCTTATCAGGGGGGCGGGCGTGGCCTGGACCGAGCCAAGTTTCTGGCGCTCGAGCATTGGGTGCATGAGCATGTGCAGCCCAATCTCACCTTGTTATTCGATTTGCCCCTCGATGTGGCTCGGGAACGCATCGCGCTGGCCAGCCGGGTGCTCGATCGCTTTGAGCAGGAGCGTGCCGATTTTCATGAGCGTGTTCGTCAGGCTTATCTTGAAAGGGCGCATCAAAATCCCTCGCGCATACAACTTGTCGATGCCAATAACGCGCTGGAAAACATTCGTAAATCACTTGAACAAATTGTTACAAATACTTGTTTATGAATGTAATTGATCTTCATAAAGAGGTCTGGCTTGGCCTTCAGGCCAGACGCGAACGCTTGCCGCATTCTCTGCTGCTGGTGGGTCAGAAAGGTCTGGGAAAATTCGATCTGGCCAAGCTGTTTGCTGCCAGCTTGCTCTGCGAGCAGCAGCAGGCGGATGGTCAGGCTTGCGGCAAATGCCTGGCTTGCAACTGGTACACCCAGGGTAATCATCCCGATTTTCGTCTACTGCAGCCGGACGCTTTGAGTGATGATGTCGAACTGGAAGACGGCAAGAAAAAGCCGAGCCAGCAAATTACCATCGACCAGGTGCGGGGGCTGGATGAATTCCTCAATGTCGGCACGCACCGTGGTGGGCTGCGCATAATATTGATCTACCCGACGGAAGCGATGAATCGGAGTACCGCCAACGCACTTCTTAAATCACTTGAAGAACCAATTGCAAGTACTTTGTTTTTATTGGTTTCAAGTGAGCCGATGCGCTTGCTGCCGACGATTCGTAGCCGCTGCCAGGTCGTACCCATTCCCTTGCCTGGCACCAAGAAAGCGGAGAAGGTGCTGGCTGATGCCGGGGTCTCCGAGGCTGGGCGCTGGTTGGCGCTGGCCGGTGGGTCGCCGGGGCTGGCGCTGGAGATGGCGGCTTCCGGCCAACTGGTCTGGCTGGAAACCTTGATCAAGCGGCTGTCGGCGGGGAGCAATATTGATCCGCTTGGTTTGGCCGGTGAACTTGATAAAGCGATCAAAGATAGCAAGGGCAAGCTTCTTTTGAAAACGGTGGTCGATGCCTTGCAAAAATGGCTGGTTGACCTGACGTTAGCCAAGAACAGCTTGCCTATTCGGTATTTTCTGCCGCAGGCCGCTACAATTGCCGGGCTGGCTGATATGATTCCTGTTCCACGTTTGATCCACGCCTATCGCGCCTTGATTTCAAGCCGCCAGGAAGCTGAACAACCGCTTAATGCGCGTCTTTTTCTTGAAGGCCTTTTTCTGGACTACCGAACCCTGTTTGCCAATTGATCAACGATGAGTGAAGCCAATCCAGCGCCCCAGCGCCCAAGTGTTCTCTCGCTGAATATCAATTCAAAATCTGCGCTTTATGCTGCGTTCATGCCGCATTTGCGCTGCGGCGGCATCTTCATTCCAACGACACGGAGTTATCGTATCGGTGACGAGGTATTCATGCTCCTTTCATTGATGGAAGACCCGGCCAAATTGCCGATTGCCGGTGCGGTGGTCTGGATTACGCCACCCGGTGCGCAGAATGGCCGGGCGCAGGGGATTGGCGTGCATTTCAATAATGACGAAAGCGGTCAGGAAGCGCGCCGCAAAATCGAAGGCTTGCTCGGTAGCGTCATGCAATCGACGCGGCCGACGCACACGCTCTGATTGGCCGCCATGCTGGTTGATTCCCACTGCCATCTCGATTTCCCGGATCTCGCCAATAATTTGCCGGATGTTCTGCAGCGCATGCAGGAGAACCAGGTCGAGTTTGCCGTCTGCATCGGCGTCAATCTGGAAGATTTTCCCAAGGTGCTGGCCCTGGCTGAGGCCGAGCCGCGCCTGTTTGCCAGCGTTGGCGTGCATCCGGAATACACCGATGTGGCCGAGCCGTCGGAAGATCAATTGGTCGAACTCGCCGCTCACCCCAAAGTGATCGCCATTGGTGAAACCGGGCTTGATTATTATTGGCACAAGGACAAACCGGAATGGCAGCGCGAGCGGTTTCGCCGGCATATTCGGGCGGCCAGGCGTTGCGGCAAGCCATTGGTGATTCATACCCGCGATTCGGCCGAAGATATTTTGCGGGTGATGCGGGAAGAAGACGCCGATGCAGTGGGCGGCGTGATGCACTGTTTTACCGAAAACTGGGAGATTGCCCGGCAGGCGCTTGATCTTGGCTTTTATCTATCGTTTTCCGGCATTGTGACTTTCAAAAACGCGACGATTGTTAAAGAGGTGGCCCAGAAATGCCCGCTTGACCGCTTGTTGGTCGAGACTGATTCACCCTACCTGGCGCCGGTTCCCTATCGCGGCAAGCCCAATCAGCCGGCTTATGTTCGCCATGTGGCCGAAGAGATCGCCCGTTTGCGTTCGCTTTCGTTTGAAACGCTGGCCGAGGCAACGACGCATAATTTTTTCACCTTATTTCAACACGCCAGACGGCCCTGAAAATCATGAAGAAAAGACTGTTGACCGCAGCAATCGTCCTCCTTTTCCCCTTACTGGCCGCAGCTGCCACCTACGACGATCTGATTAGTTCAGCGAAGATCGGCGATACCCGTCAAGTGACGCAACTGGTGGGAAAAGGGGCGTCGGTTGATACGACTGACATTGACGGCAACACGCTGCTGATGTTGGCGGCACGTGACGGTCACGTCGAGTTGGTCGCTGCCTTGATCAAGCAGCGTGCCAAGCTGGACGCCCGTAATTCGGCGGGTGACACGGCACTCCGGCTGGCGGCGTTTCGCGGTCATGGCAAGGTGGTGGAATTGCTGATTGCGGGTGGCGCCAATATCAATACGCCGGGCTGGACGCCGTTGGCTTATGCCGCGTTCAGCGGGCATGCCGATATCGCCAGATTGCTCATCAAGGCCGGCGCCGATATCAACGCACCGAGCGAAAACGGTACGACACCGTTGATTGCGGCCTCGCGAGGCGGGCATCTGGAAGTTGTCAAATTGTTGCTGGCTAAGCGGGCCGACCTGGGCAGAACCCTGGAATCCGGCGAAACGGCGCTCGATGTTGCAATGAAAAACGGCAATACAGATATTGCCGATCTTCTCCGTCGTGCCGGCGGGAAATCGGGGCGTAGCGTGACGATCGAGGTGCGCTAAGAAGTTGCGCTTTCCAGGATGAATTGAATCAGTCAAAGTCCCGCTCCGGCGGGACTTTGACTTTGCGCAGCTTAAATCGGGCCGGCTAAAGGTCTTGCGGTCAACCTGTCAAATGCCCTGAAAACCAAGTCGCAGCGGGGATAACCGGGTCTTCGCCGATGTCGAGGCTGTGCGTTTTGTATTCACAGCTCAGGTGGTTGGCGGCACGCTGGAATGCGGTTCGGCCGGTGTTGTCGTCGCCATCGAAGACTGTCAATAGCGGTGCGACGAGCAGCTTCAGGGCTTGCAGCCCGGCGCGGTCGATCAGGCCACCGTGGCAGGCGATGGCCTGAACTTGCGTGTCGCGCTGGGCGGCGACGCGGATTGCGGCCGGGCAACAGTCGCTACTGGCAAAAATGGCGAGCGGCAGATCCTGCATATCCCCATCCTGGCGGATCAGGTCGAGCAGGCCGAGCAGCCGCTGGGTTAAACGCGGTACATTTTGGGTGGCATCGACGAAGCGTGTTTCCTGCGTCGTGAGTAGTTCCATCGTCAACACTGCGTAGTCACGCGTGACAAAATTGGCCGCAATAACCGGGTCGACCGCAGCATGGTGTGAACGGGCGAGTAGAACGAGGCCGCGGGGATTTTCAGGCAGATCGAGCTGGCCGTGCAGGGGGCCGTGCGGGGTGTAAATACTGAGGCTGCGGTTCATGGTTTCATCGTGAGCGAAGGATGGCGTCGGCAGATGTTATGGTTATTACATGAATGCAAACACTATTTTGTGCGTGAACGTATTCTGCTAATACATGCTTTCGTCCCTCAGCTGAAAGCGGTCCGGATGAGATCATGGCATGCCTTCTTTCCATTTTTTGACGCTGTAGCGTTCTAGTTGAATATCCGGCCCCCAGTAATTAGCTGGCAGGCCGGCTTTTTGTTTGAGGTGGGCCATGAATTGCGCGGGATCGGGCAGTTGTTCCCAGACTTGCGGCAAAAAGGTGGCGCGGCGGTGGCCGGCAGTAAAAATCACGCCGTCGATTTCCGGGCGAAGCTGGGCGAGGGCGTTTTTAATTAAACCGAATGGTTTGTTAACGTT
>CAZLPR010000195.1:0-4441 GCA_964561415.1 uncultured Dechloromonas sp.
GGCGGTCGCCTCAAGCAATGGCTGGCGATGCTGCGGCGGAATTATCCCGAGGCCGAGGTGTTGTACCAAATGCTGCGGCCGATCAAGGCGGCGTCGGATATCGATGTGGCGCTGATTGGCGAGGGCGTTCTCCATCCTGCCAGGCTTGCTGTATGACCGGCAATTCGCGTTTTATCAGCAGCGCTCAGGATGGGCCGCATCGCGATCTGGTGGACTTGGTGCGTCGTCATCTGGCGCATCCTTTTCGCAAGCCGATTCTTGACCATAATCGGGCGGCCTTTAGCGCAGCGCTCGCCGGGCGCGAGCAATGGCGTTCCGGCGCGCCGCTGATTCTCGATGCGGGTTGTGGCGTTGGCTGGAGCACGCAGCGCATTGCCGAAAGCTTTCCCGAACATTTTGTTTTTGGCGTCGATCAATCGGTTGACCGCATCAATCGGGGCAAGCCGTTGCCGATGCCGGCCAATGCCTTGCTGATTCGGGCTGATCTGGTCGATTTCTGGCGCCTGCTCGCCGCGTCGGGGATTCGCCTGGCTCGCCATTACAACCTTTACCCCAATCCGTGGCCGAAGATTGGGCACTTGGCCCGGCGCTGGCACGGCCATGCGGTTTTTCCCGTTTGGCGCGAACTGGGCGGGGAACTGGAGTGCCGGAGCAACTGGTCGATCTATATTGAGGAAATGGCCCAGGCGCTGACTTTGCTCAGCGGCCAGCCGGTGGTGGCCGAACCTTGGCATAGCACCGATCCGATGACGCCTTTCGAGAAGAAATATCTCGCATCCGGTCACGCGCTCTGGCGCTGCCGGGTCAGTCTGCGATGAGCCTTTGCCAAAGCTGCGGCGCCTGCTGCGTGAGCTTCCGGGTCGATTTTCATCCGGTCGAACTGGCCGGTGGCGCATTTGCCTGGGGGCAGGGCGTGCCGCTGGAAATGACGTTGCCGGTCACCGCCAATATCGTGCGCATGGCCGGCACTGACGATCCTGAACCGCGCTGCGTGGCGCTGCGGGGCGAGGTCGGGGAAGCGGTAATTTGCAGCATTTATCACGGTCGACCGTCACCTTGCCGTGAATTTGATGTCGAACACGCCGCCTGCAACCGGGCGCGGCAGCGCTGCGGCCTGGCGCCGTTGTGAGTCTGCTTTAGAAGAAAAATGCCAGGAAAATCAACATGCTGCGTTCTCTGAATCGCCCCGATATTTGGCTGGTCACGCTCGCTGCGGCCGGCATTCTGATGGTCACCATGGGCGCCCGCCAGTCGCTTGGACTGTTCATTGCGCCGATTGGGGCGACGACCGGGCTGGGCATCGCCAGCATTAGCCTGGCGCTGGCCGTCGGGCAATTTACCTGGGGCGCCATTCAGCCCGTGGCCGGTGCCGTGGCTGACCGTTACGGCCCGCGGGCGGTGCTCATTGGCGGCCTGCTGCTGCTGGCGCTCGGTTCGGCGATTACGCCATTCATGGGCAGCGGTTTCGGCTTGATGGTTTCACTCGGCCTGATGTCGGCCATCGGTTCGGGGGCGGGCAGTTTTTCAGTGCTGATCGGCGCTGCGGCTCAGCGCTTGCCGCTTGAGGCACGCGGTTCGGCCTCGGGTGTGATTAATGCCGGCGGCTCTTTCGGCCAGTTTGTCTTTGCGCCCGTTTTGCAAAAGCTGATTCAAGCTGTCGGCTGGATGGGTGCGATGTGGGCAATGGCCTTGATGACGCTGGCTGCCTTGCCCTTGGTCGGCCGGTTGACGCGCCCTGTTGAAGGACAGGTGACGCATGTGCATGAAGCCGGCGGGCTGAAAAAAGCTGTCGGCGCGGCGATGCAAGACCGCAGTTATTGGCTGTTGCACATCGGCTTTTTTACCTGCGGCTTCCATATCGCTTTTTTGGTCACCCATCTGCCGGGCGAGGTTAATTTGTGCGGTCTGCCGCCTTCGGTGGCCAGTTGGTCGCTGGCTATCATCGGTCTAGCCAATATTTTCGGCAGCCTCTACGCCGGTTCATGCGTTGCAAAATACCGCAGTAAATATGTGCTGGCGGCGATGTACGCCTCGCGCGCCGTCCTGGTTGCCCTTTACTTGATGGCGCCACGGACTGAACTGACTTTCTATTTATTCGCTGCCGGCCTGGGCTTTACCTGGCTGGCCACCGTGCCGCCAACCGCTGCTATCGTCGGCAAGTTGTTCGGCATCCGCTATTTAGCCACTTTATTTGGCCTGACCTTGCTCAGCCACCAGATCGGCGGCTTTCTCGGCGCTTATCTCGGCGGCCTGACGATCAGCCGTTTCGGCGATTTCGGCTGGATGTGGTACGCCGACATCGCACTGGCGCTGATCGCCGCCATCGTCAATCTGCCGATTCGCGAAGCGCCGGTTGGCCAGAAACTGGCTGAGGCTTGAGCAATGAGACAAAAGGAGAGCGTTGCGATTGGTTGGAATCGCTCGCTCTTCGCCGTGCGTAGCGGAACCCTTTGGCCGAAAATATTGTGCCAGCTTACGTCGGCGAGAGCGTCGCGACGACCTTGCCCGGCTCAATGCGGATGCTGCGTAGCAGCCAGCGCGCGGCAATTTCTTCCGAACTGCCATCCTCGCGCAGCACATAAACCGGCTTCTTGCGAAAATAGGCGGCAATCAGTTTGTTGACCGCCTGCTTGACTTCCGGCGCCGCTTCGCGCGGAATGGCCTGCGATTCGATGCTGTGTGCCACCGGATTTTCCAGATAAAAAGCCTTGCTCGGATCGTCGTAGCGAAGGCCCGCCGTGCCGGTGATGTCGACGGGAATGGCGCGACCGCCGAGCAACGCGATGTACAAGCGGCCGGCAATGCCAACCTGCCCAGCCGGCGTGCCCAAGGTAATGGTTGGCGCATCGCGTAGCGAAATGCGCATCCAGCCGCCGTAATTTTGCGCTTGTGGCCCGGCCTTGAGTAGTGCGTTCTGGATTTCGGCTTCCGTGAAAATCACTTCCCGGTCAAATAAGGCGGCACCGAGCGGGCCGCTAAAGATGAGGCAGCCTGCGAGCAGGAGCGTCAAACGCGTTATGTTCATCATGGCGCTGCGCTGGCTGCAGTCAATGTGTTCAGCCAGATAGGCCGGCCGATGGTTTTAGTGCTTGGCATGGGCGTTAATCCAATCGAAAAAATAGAGTTTGGCAGTCGTGTGCACAAAATGATTTATCCCCGAATCGCTCGGACAAGCCTGTGGACAAGCTCGGGATAATGATCGTAAGGCATTGGCTGAAAAGCATAAATATCTGCCCGATTAAATTTTGGGCAATGGCGCTGGCAGGGCGTGAAGCGGGATGTTGGCGGGTGATTGCGCTGCGCCGGCCACCATTGCGGTGGGGATAAACGGCATCTATCCCCGGTTGTGTCGGGTAAGTCTGTGGATAAGCTCGGGACAAGTGCGGCAACTAACTGAGCGGAAAAGGATATATACCGTTGCCCATAAAACAGGCGGCATCTACAGTTGTTTTTTCCGCGGGCGTTTGCCGCGCTTGGGCGCCAGCAGTTGCGTTTCGATGACTTCGGCCGGCAGTGGTCTGGAGAACAGGAAGCCCTGCAAGTAATCGCACTTCAGCTTGGTCAGGGTTTCCTGTTGCGCTACCGTTTCGACGCCTTCGGCGACCACCTTCATGCGCAGGCTGTGGGCCAGGGCAATAATGCCGGTGACGATGGCCACAGCGTCCTCGTCGTCCGGGATGTCCTGAACGAAGGAGCGGTCGATTTTCAGCGTGCCGGCCGGCAGGTGCTTGAGGTAGGACAGCGACGAATAGCCGGTACCGAAATCATCGATCGAGATGCGGATGCCGAGGTCGCGCAGGTCGCGGAGGATGCCGATACTTTCGGCGGCGCGGGCCATCAGCACGCTTTCGGTAATTTCCAGGACCAGCGCCGAGGCGGGCAGGCCGCTGTCGCTCAAGGCGCTGAGCACGATCTCCCGCAGTTCGGGTTGCTCAAGCTGCCTGGCCGACAGGTTGACGGCAACATGCAGTGTCGACAGTCCGCTGTCCAGCCAGGTCTTGGCCTGGACGCAGGCATGGCGCAGGACGCGCTCGCCGAGCGGCAGGATGAGGCCGGTTTCCTCGGCCAGCGGGATGAAGGTGGCTGGCGAAACGATGCCGTGCTCCGGGTGCAGCCAGCGGACAAGGGCTTCGACGCCGGCGATTTTGCCGCTGACGGTATCGATCACCGGCTGGTAGAAAACGGTGATTTCGTCGCGTTCCAGCGCCCGGCGCAGGTCGTTTTCCATCTTCAGCCGATCCGAGATGGCCGATTCCATGGCCGCCTCGTAATAACAGAAGCCGCTGCCGCTGTGCTTGGCGCGATACATGGCGGTGTCGGCATGGCGGAGCAGACTGCTGATGTCGGTGCCATCGGCCGGATACAGCGAGATGCCGATACTGGCGCTGACCACCACTTCCTGGCCGCCGACGACGAGCGGCGCGGAGACCGTGCGGCAAAT
>CAZLPR010000196.1:0-4426 GCA_964561415.1 uncultured Dechloromonas sp.
GAACTGCCGACCTCTCCCTTACCAAGGGAGTGCTCTACCACTGAGCCACATGGGCCTACCTTAAAACTCCAGCCGTACCGGGCGATGTGGAGCGGGTGAAGGGAATCGAACCCTCGTCTTAAGCTTGGAAGGCTTCAGCTCTACCATTGAGCTACACCCGCTTAGTTTCGCCCGCAACACAGGCTGCTACAGCATTTAATCTGGTGGAGGGGGAAGGATTCGAACCTTCGAAGGCAGAGCCGACAGATTTACAGTCTGTTCCCGTTGACCGCTTGGGTACCCCTCCGGAGAACGCAGGATTATCCGGGAGCGCTTACAGCTTGTCAACACCCCGAATGCAAAAAACCGGCATATAGCCGGTTTTTTTACTCGCCAAACCTTATTTATTTTTGCGACAGAACCCATGCGACCAGTTTTGCAGCTTCGTCCGGCGTCACGTTGTTTGGCGGCATCGGGATTTGACCCCAAACACCCTTGCCACCGGCTTTTACTTTTGCAGCCAGCATGGCCGGCGCCTTGGCGTCCCCCTTGTACTTAGCGGCAACGTCCTTATAGGAAGGACCAACCAGTTTCTTGTCGACTGCATGACAAGCCATACAGTTCTTGGCCTTGGCCAAGGCAGCAGCCGCATCATCGGCATAAGCCTGACCAGCGCCAACGATACCTGCAGCGGCAATCATTGCAATATAAACAGCTTTCATCTTTTCGCTCCGTTTTATCGTGTTGGTAAGTGAATCGGTTTTAGATATTAAAACCCTTTTAATGTCTTGCAAAGCACCTCTGATGACACAGACGTCGTGAGAGCAACAGAGTGCTCATGAGTCACCATTCAAAATAACGCGCAACATCAAATTCGGTTGATCGATCATCATTTACGCCGCTGTATTTGCGAAACATCGCGCACAGCGCCTTTATCGGCCGATGTTGCCATCAGCGCATAGGCTTGCAGCGCAGCCGAAACAACACGCTCGCGATCAATCGGTTGCCAGGCGGAATCCCCTTTCGCCTCCATCGCGAGACGGCGACGCACCAGCTCCTCATCGGCCACAGCGAGGTGAATGCGCCGCTGCGGGATATCGATCTCTATCCGGTCACCCTCCACCACCAGCCCAATAGCGCCACCGTCAGCGGCTTCCGGGGAGGCATGGCCAATCGACAAACCAGAGGTGCCTCCGGAGAAACGGCCATCGGTTAATAAGGCGCACTCCTTGCCCAGCCCCATTGATTTCAGATAGGAGGTCGGATAGAGCATTTCCTGCATACCAGGACCGCCTTTCGGCCCTTCATAGCGAATGACGACAATATCCCCAGCAACAATTTTGCCGGCCAAAATGCTGTCGACCGCAGCATCCTGACTTTCAAAGACTCGCGCCGTACCGTTGAATTTCCAAATGGATTCGTCCACGCCCGCCGTCTTGACGATACAACCATCGAGCGCAATGTTGCCGTAGAGCACGGCCAACCCGCCGTCCTGTGAATAAGCATTGGCCTTGTTGCGGATACAGCCGTGGGTCCGGTCCAGATCCAGTTCGTTGTAGCGACGATTCTGCGAGAACGCAGTCTGGGTCGGAACGCCGCCCGGTGCCGCCTTGAAGAAATCGTGCACATTCACGTCGTGTTCGCGGACGACATCCCAGCGATCAATGGCTTCACCCAAGTTTTTGCTATGCACGGTTGGCAATTCGCGATGAATCAGTCCGGCCCGATCAAGCTCACCCAGGATGGCCATAATGCCGCCTGCACGATGGACGTCTTCGACGTGATACTCCTGTGTTGCCGGTGCGACCTTAGCTAGACAGGGCACACGACGCGAGATGCGGTCAATGTCGTCCATGGTGAAATCAACCAGACCTTCACGTGCCATGGCCAATAAATGAAGCACCGTATTGGTCGAGCCACCCATCGATACGTCAAGCGCCATGGCGTTTTCAAAAGCCGCCTTGGTGGCGATGGCACGTGGCAGTACGCTGGCGTCTTCATGCTCGTAATAGCGTCGGCACAACTCGACAACCAGTTGCCCGGCCTTGAGAAAAAGCTGCTTGCGCTCAGCGTGCGTCGCGACCAGCGTGCCGTTACCCGGCAGACTGAGACCCAACGCTTCGGTCAGACAGTTCATCGAATTAGCGGTGAACATACCCGAGCATGAACCGCAGGTCGGGCAAGCAGAACGCTCAAAACTTTCCACTTCACTGTCGGATACCGATTTATCACCGGCCTTGATCATGGCGTCGATCAAATCGACCTTGATCACCTGATCCTGCCATTTCACTTTGCCGGCCTCCATCGGACCGCCGGAGACAAAAACCACCGGAATATTGAGGCGCATCGCAGCCATCAACATGCCCGGGGTGATTTTGTCGCAGTTGGAAATACAGACCATCGCATCGGCGCAATGGGCATTGACCATGTACTCCACCGAATCGGCGATCAAATCCCGCGAGGGCAGCGAATAAAGCATGCCGCTGTGGCCCATGGCGATGCCATCGTCAATGGCGATGGTGTTGAATTCCTTGGCGATACCGCCGGCCGCCTCAATTTCGCGGGCGACCAATTGGCCCATATCCTTCAAATGCACATGGCCCGGCACAAACTGGGTGAAAGAGTTAACCACGGCAATGATCGGCTTGCCGAAATCGCCATCTTTCATGCCGGTAGCGCGCCACAGGGCGCGAGCGCCGGCCATGTTGCGGCCGTGGGTGGAGGTACGAGAACGGTACTGGGGCATGGAAATCTCCGTCGAAAACTGGGCGCCGAAACGCAGTAAAGAAAAGCGCGAACTATAATCGGCGAATTCTAGCCCACTCTTGGCCACCCATGCTTCTTCACCCCCAGTTCGACCCCGTGGCGCTATCGCTTGGCCCGCTTGCCATCCGTTGGTATGGTTTGATGTATCTACTCGCCTTCGTTCAGTTTATTTTGCTCGGCCGCTATCGAATCAAGACCCGCCCCGGCTTCCTGACGGTCGACCAACTGGATGACCTGCTTTTTTACGGCATGCTCGGCGTCATTCTCGGCGGACGATTAGGCCAGGTATTTTTCTACGAACCGGCCTATTTTCTCGCCCATCCCCTGCAGATATTCGCCATCTGGCAAGGCGGCATGAGCTTTCATGGCGGCTTTCTCGGCGTCCTGCTCGCCATGCTGCTTTGGGCCAGAAAGCATCAATTCGCCTGGCTGGACATCACTGACTTCATTGCGCCGCTTGTCCCATTAGGCCTGGCGACCGGGCGCATCGGCAACTTTATCAATGGCGAGTTGTGGGGCCGCGTCGCCGACGCCAGCCTGCCTTGGGCGATGGCTTTTCCACAGTCCGGCGATCTTCTGCCGCGCCATCCTTCACAGCTTTATCACGTCGGATTAGAGGGCATTCTGCTCTTTGTCATACTCTGGCTTTACACTCGCCGGCCGCGGCAACGGGGTGCAGCGTCGGGCGTATTTCTGATTGGCTATGGCTTTTTTCGTTTTATTACCGAGTTTTTCCGCGAACCGGACAGCGGCATTTTCGGTCACTCTTACAGCATCAGCATGGGGCAATGGCTATCCCTGCCGATGATTCTGCTCGGCTTGCTGCTCCTCACCCTGGCCTGGCGCAAGCGCGCCTGAGGCACCGCTTCCAGCTACGCACGAAGCTCGTATAATTATGGATTACGAACTTTATTTCACCAGAGGAATCCAGCCATGCAACGCCCCTTCAAGGTTCTCGGCATTCAGCAAATCGCCATCGGCGGCCCATCCAAAGCCAAGCTCCGGACACTCTGGGTCGACATGTTCGGCCTGGAAGTCAGCAGCACCTTCGTTTCCGAACGCGAAAATGTGGACGAAGATATCTGCGCCATGGGCAGCGGCCCATTCAAGGTCGAAGTCGATCTGATGCAACCGCTCGACCCGGAAAAGAAACCCGCCGTACACACCACGCCACTCAACCACGTCGGCCTGTGGATTGACGACTTGCCCACCGCCGTTGAATGGCTTGCAGCCAATGGCGTACGTTTTGCGCCAGGCGGCATTCGCAAAGGCGCCGCCGGCTTTGACATCACTTTCCTGCATCCAAAAGGCAATGAAGAATTCCCGATTGGTGGCGAAGGCGTCCTGATCGAACTCGTCCAGGCACCGCCGGAAGTGGTTGCCGCCTTCAACAAACTGGCCGCACAGTAAATAAATGCACGGCATTCCCGAGGACCAACTCGAGGAAACCCGCGCCGCGCTAGCCCCAACGCTGGAGGCCGTCGCGGCGATTCTCCCCTGGCTGGCCAAGCCTCGCGAATTGCGCTTCGATCCTGCCCTGAACCAGCGTTGGATTGCCGCCAGTCAGCAACTCAGTCAAGCCTGGGCGGCTCGCTTCGGCGAAGGGTCCGGGGCAATCCGTCCGGCCATTTTTGCGTTGTATGGCGTGGCGTTGGAGAGTGCCGATGTCGACTGTCTGCGC
>CAZLPR010000197.1:0-4403 GCA_964561415.1 uncultured Dechloromonas sp.
AAGAAGTACCCGCCGGGCATCTCGGCGAAGGCGCTTACGTGGCCGACCTCGCCGGTGGCCTGCAGGCCGTGGTCGTCGTCCAGGGGAAAACCCTGCACAGCTTTGTCGGCACGCCGGCGATGGCTAAACGATTCATCATGCTCGAAGGCGCCAAAGAGACCCACGCCGCGGTCGACCAAGGTTTGGCCTGGCAATTCGCTTTCGACGTCATTGAACAACGCCAGGCCCGGTTGCATACCGCCATCACCGCCACTGGCTTGCTTGTCGCCGTCCTGGGCGCCGGCTGTGGGCGGCGAGCCAGGCATCGCATCAGGAAGAATTGCGCCAGGCGCTGAATAAAGAACAACTCAGCGCCTGGAATAACGCGCTGCGCAGCCTGGAAGCACCGCCCTATCCGAAAGCGCTGAGCAAGCTGCAACAGGCGGTGGAGCAAGCCGGCAAAGGAAAAGGCACGCTGGTGCAGTTTGAGTACAAGGAAGGACGCGCCGCCTGGACGCTGAATATCAATAACAAACCGGTCACGGGAGGCGCCCAGTGAAGTTTTTTGCCCCCGTGATTGCCTGGCTCGTCGCTCTCGCCACGCTCACCGGCGCCGCCTATGAGTGGCGCCAACATCAAGCCTTGTCGGACACCACGATTGCCCTTGCCGCGCTGCCCAAACTCAGCCTCAAATCATCACCGCTGGCCGAGGCGGATTACCAGGCCATCCAAAAAAAGACCACCGTTTTTGGCAGCGTAGCGCTCGCGCCAGCACCGGACACCCTGACGATCAAAGCCGCCGCCCTCGCCGACTATGCCGCCTGGCGCCTGACCATCGACCGGGTGCTGCTCGACAATCCCGGCGTGGTCTGGCGTATCGATTATCTTTGCTCCGGCAAATGCCTCAGCGGCGAAGCGCACAAAGCAGTGCTGAGTGGCATGCGGCAAACCAGCGGCTCTTGAAGGCGGTATTTATTTTGAGTATCGGCTAAAGTTTTCGTAAAAACAGTCGATATTGCTATTAATTGAGTTCCGGCGATCGATGCGTTGACTAATGCCTGGATATCGTCGAAGTAGCCCTCTTTGCCGCAAAACCCGAGTGCTCTGCGAGCTTAACGGTTGTCCCAATAACTTTTGATTCAATAACAGGGAGTGTTTTTCATGAAAATGCATACTTCACCAGCAGCCAAGCAACGCGGGTTTTCAATATTGACCGGATTTATTCTGGCTATCATCATGTTCGGTTCGCTGGCTTTTTTCTTGGCGGGGCAGGGTATCAATGCTGGGTTTGGCACGACTTATTCAAATACGGCAAAGGTCTCAGGGCTGCTGACTTCAGCCGGTTATGTAACAACAGGGTTTGATGCAGTAACCCTGGGTGGAACTACGCCAGCACAAGTAACCTTTGATACAACGGCAGTGACTGGGGTTTTTAATCCAACCTCCGGTGGTGCAACTCAACAGAACATCGAACCAACACTCTTTGCACGAAGCTCAGCTATTGACGGCTACTGGGTCTATCGTGGTAATGACCTAACCATGAAAGGCGTGGGGGTTGCAGGTACGGCTGACTATACGATGATGCTTTCCGGTCTAAAGCTCTCGGTCTGCCAGCAAATCAATTTCATGCTTCACAATACCCCTTTGACTACAGCTCCGGTTTCCTTGGCTGCGCTCGACGCCGCCATTGTTGGCGCACCAACCGCAACAAGTCCCTCCGTAGCGGCTATTACGTCAAATCCTGTAATTTTCGATCAATCTGCTGTTGTTGGTGCAGCTACGGGTTGGTCTAGCGGTTGTTACGCAACAACGACTGCTGTAGGCACTGGTGTTAACTACGTTTATATCCATACACTACTTGCACAATAAGCGTTACTTACTTTAGGCAACAAAGGCAGCCCTACGGGCTGCTTTTGTTTTGCCTCTCCAAATGCCTCGTCAAGCCGGTTTTTCCATTCTCACCTTGCTCGCGTTGACCGTCACGCTGGTCGCAGGCTTGGCGTTCGTGCTAATCGGTAGTGGCCCCAATGTGCCGGGCCAGATGAATGCGCAACGAACCAGCCAACTGGTCGCTCAGGCGCAATTGATCATGCAGCGCATTGTCAAATGCGCGACGGATTATTCTGAATTCAATACTGCCTCCACCGGTTATCCAGTTGATGCCAGTCCGGGTGCGCTGGCGGTAGCCAACCTGGTGTGTCCTGCCAATAGCCAGAACCTGTGGAGCGGTGTCGATGGGGTTTATCTGCCCACTGCCCCAACCGGTTTTGGCGCGTGGCAATACACAAATGATACCGGTACCGGCCAGATCAGCATTGCAATCACCAGCACCCCGCCAGCCGATTACGCTATTTCCCTCAGCGCGGCAGCGAGCAAAATTGGGCCGGCGGCAACGGCAAGCGCCGATACCTTGACGCTGATCATCAAACAACCCGCCCCCTGACCGTGAAAATCATCCAATGACCGAGCGCAAGCAATCCGGCAGTATCGTGACGCTGGTCATGCTCGGGCTGGCCGCCGCGGCTATTCTGGCGACCATCGCCTATGGCAGTTATTACCAGATCGCCCGCGGCGTTCAGGATACGGTGTTAAAAGCGAACGCTTCGGCGCTATTGACTCAGGCGGCTTACGCGTTGGCTACCGAGGCGACGAATATTGATGCTGATGAAATTCTCGAGCCGCCGGCTGCCGCGACAGGCTGGGAGGTTCCTCTCTCATCCGGCGCACCCAAGGCCGATGCCTGGGGGACTCCATTTCGTTATTGCCCTTGGGATAACGGTTCAGTTAACGCCAGCGCCGGACGATTGGATGGGGAAAACCCCGGCGATCAGAACTCCCTGCAATTTGCGCTAGTGAGTGCCGGCCCGGACAAAAATTTCGATACTGTATGCGCGCAGCCAAAAACCAGCCCGCTCGGTGACGATGGCGTGCGCAGCATGACGGTCGCCCAGATTAATCAGGGCGTCGCCGGCGCACATTATTATGGCGCGCCTGTGGCAACGCAGTCCGCACTCCCATTGACGGATTCGCCGACTGGCAAATTGCGAATCGTACTGGACACCAGGGTTCCCTATTCGTGGAATGGAAGCGCCTGGGTGCCTCTGCTTACGGCTGTTCCTGTGCTTGTTGCTGCAACCGGGGCTTCGTGCAGCGGCTATCCGGTGGGCACGTTGGCCAGCGATAGCGGCGACAATTTGCACCTGTGTTCATCGTCTTCGCTTTGGAAAAGAGTCCAGTGAGCGCCTGCCTTGATCGACATCATCCTGTTTTCGCAGCGTAGCCCCAGAGCCGATAAGCCAGGAAGTGAAGCGGGAATTGCCTTGGATTGCAGCCCTTTTCGGCCATCGGGCCGAAAAGGGAAATGCTAAATCAAAGGGGGCGTTTGACACTCAGCGCGCCGCGAATCTCGCCCATCGTGTAGCCGGTGGCCTGATCATGTGGATAGGTTTCGGCCAGTTTTGCCCGCAAACCGGCGTCGAGACCCTCCGCCGGGCCGTGGCATTTCATGCAGACTTCGGCCACCGGCAGTGCCTTCATGTAACGGAAGACGGGCTTGCCGTCGATGCTGACCAATTCGCTTTTTTCCAGCGTGCCCGGGTTTTCGCCCTGGGCGGCGCGAATGTTGAATTCAGCCAGTTGGCGCGCTTCCCAAAGATCAGGTGTGGCACGCTCGGGGTTGCGGGTCTTCAGGCTGACACGGCGAATGTCCCAGCCGGTTTCCTGGCGCTTGGCCTTGATCAGGTTGGGCGCCGTTTCTTTGCAAACCGGGATGGCGCCAGCGATGCCTTGTTCGACCACGGCTTTCTGCATGGCGGCGACCACTTTGGGCACAACCGGCATCACCGTTTTTTTCGTGTCGGCCGTCAGGGCGCCGATGTCCTGAGCGAGCGCCGGCAGGGCGGCAAGCAGAAGCGCGATTGTAAGGGTGGCTTTCATGTCAGTCTCCATCGAAAATAAGTGGATGCTTATTTTACATGGCATGCCAAAGGCCGGCGAATTGATTGCATCCGCCGGTGGCTGAGCTGATTAGCCGTCGACCCGGATGACGATTTTGCCGAAGTGACCGCCGCTGCGCATGTGTTCGAGTGCGGCGCTGGCGTCGGAAAAAGCAAATTCGCGATCAATGATCGGATGAATATGGTGTTTTTCGATGGCGGCCAGCATGGCGCCGAACATCTGGCGATTGCCGACAAAAATGCCGCTGATGCTGGCCATTTTGGGGATCAGGGTAACCGGATTGGCTTGCCCGGCAAGGCCGGTCAGGACGCCGATGTAGGCGATGCGGCCGGCCGTGCGGACGCTGGCCAAAGAGCGTTCCAGCGTGCCCGGGCCGCCGACTTCGATGACGACGTCGACGCCGCGCCGATTCGTAAGCCGCAACACCTCGGCGGCCACGTCCTGCTTGTGATGGTGAATGACTTCGG
>CAZLPR010000198.1:0-1169 GCA_964561415.1 uncultured Dechloromonas sp.
CACCGCACCGCGCTGTTGCTGATGGCAATCGCCAGCACTATGCTGGTCAGGCCGATGGCGGTGCCGAAGCTTTCGTGGCTGCGGTAAATTATCTTCTGGCGCCCTGGAATCCGGGTGTCTGCAAAGCACGAGGACTGAAAATCATGACTGCAAGTATTGATGAACCCAGGCGCGAGGAAATCGATGCCTTTGACGGGCCGAGCCTGATCGAGTTCGGCGCCCTCTGGTGCGGCCACTGCCAGCGGGCGCAAGCGCTGATCGCTGAGGCGCGGGCTGATTTTCCACAGGTGCGCCACCTCAAGATCGAGGACGGGCCAGGGCGCCGGCTCGGCCGTTCTTTTGGCGTTAAATTATGGCCGACGCTGATTTTCCTCAAGCAGGGGCAGGAAGTCGCCCGACTGGTTCGGCCAAGCGAGGCAGCGCTAATTAGCCAGCATTTGCAGCAGATTCTGTAATTGACGAAGTGTTGCGTTGTGCCATCGGCGGCGCCCGATGGGAATTAACTGGCATGCCGCAATATGACTATGGAAATACCAATACACGCCATGGCGCATCCGGACTAAATTAACAGAGCGCCGACGCCGGCATGTCATTCGGCATGCCGGCATGGACGTTTTTCTGGTTACCCGAGGGATTTTCCATGCCGCAGAGCGCACCGATCTGGCATCAACTGAGCGCCGACGAGGTTCTGGCCGCGCAAAAATCCTTAGCGCCCGGCCTGACCCAGGCTGAGGTCGCCGATCGGCGGGCTGAATTCGGACCTAATCGCCTGACGCCACCGAAGCAGCGTGGGCCGCTCCTGCGTTTTCTCCTGCAATTTCACAATGTCTTGATCTATGTGCTGCTTGGCGCTGCCGCCGTGACGCTCTTGCTCGAGCATGCCGTTGATAGCGCCGTCATTCTGGGCGTTGTCATGATCAATGCGCTGATTGGTTTTATTCAGGAGGGTAAGGCCGAAAAATCGCTCGATGCCATCCGCAACATGTTGTCACTACAAGCCGTAGTTCGCCGCGACGGCCAGCGTCAGGAGATCGCGGCTGAGGATCTGGTGCCGGGCGACATTGTGTTGCTCGCTTCCGGTGACAAGGTGCCGGCTGATCTGCGCCTGATTTCGACGCGTAGCTTGCGGATCGAGGAAGCGGCATTGACTGGCGAATCCGAGCCGGGGG
>CAZLPR010000198.1:1188-4397 GCA_964561415.1 uncultured Dechloromonas sp.
CGTGGCGGCCGAAGCGCCGATTGGCGACCGTAGCGGCATGGCTTATTCCGGCACGCTGGTCGTTTTTGGACAGGGGCGCGGCGTCGTCGTGGCGACCGGTGATCGCAGTGAGATCGGGCGCATCGGTCGTCTTCTGGCCGAGGTGGAAAACGTCGAGACGCCGCTTCTCCGGCAGATGGCTATTTTTGGCCGCTGGCTGACCGCGGGTATTCTCGCCTTGGCCATGCTGGCACTGGCTTTTGGCATACTGGTGCACGGCCTGCCGGCTGATGACATGTTTCTCGCCGCTGTCGGCCTGGCCGTCGCCGCCATTCCTGAAGGCTTGCCGGCGATCATGACGATCACGCTGGCGATTGGCGTACAGCGTATGGCCGGGCGCAACGCCATTATCCGGCGCATGCCAGCGGTGGAAACGCTGGGCGCCGTGACCGTTATCTGTTCTGACAAGACCGGCACGCTGACGCGCAATGAGATGACAGTGCAGCGCCTGATTTCAGTCGATCAGGAAATCGTCGTCAGCGGCGTCGGCTATTCGCCGCACGGCGGCTTTGCCCTGGGCGATGAGGAGTGTGACGGGGCATCGATTCCGGCGCTGGCCGACATCGCTCGCGCCGCCATGCTTTGCAACGATGCAACGCTGCACGAGCAGGATGGCGAGTGGATAGTGGCCGGCGATCCGACCGAAGGGGCGCTACTGACGCTTGCCATGAAGGCCGGGTTGGCGGTCAATTTTGAGACCGAGGAATTGCCCCGTATCGACGTCATTCCCTTTGAATCCGAACATCGCTTCATGGCAACTTTGCACCACGACCATACCGGGCATGCCTTCGTTTTCGTCAAAGGCGCCCCGGAGGCGGTGCTTGGCCGGTGCAACCAGCAGCGTCAGGGCGGTGAGGATGAAGTGCTTGATGTCGAATTCTGGCTCGCCCGCATCGAGGCGCTGGCGAGTGCGGGGCATCGCGTCCTGGCGCTGGCTTTTGCCCCGATGGAAAAAGGCCGGCGCGAAATTGATTTTGCCGATGTTGAAGGCGGGCTAACCTTGCTCGCCCTGGCCGGTATCATCGACCCGCCACGCGAAGAAGCAATTCGCGCCGTCGCGGACTGTCTCGGCGCCGGCATCCGCATCAAGATGATTCCCGGCGACCATGCCGTGACTGCGGCGGCGATTGCGCGCAGCATGGGAATTGGCGGCAATGGCCAGGTTTTGACCGGGGCCGAGGTTGATACGCTGGATGGCGCTGCCTTGCGCCGCGCCGTGCGCGATATTGACGTGTTTGCCCGGGCCAGCCCGGAACACAAGCTGCGGCTGGTTGAAGCGATGCAGGCCAATGGCGAAGTCGTGGCGATGACCGGTGACGGGGTCAATGACGCGCCGGCCTTGAAGCGTGCCGATGTCGGAATTGCGATGGGTCACAAAGGCACTGAGGCGGCCAAGGAAGCCGCTGAAATAGTGCTCGCCGATGACAACTTCGCCGCCATCGCCGCCGCGGTCGAGGAGGGGCGTACCGTTTACGACAACCTGCGCAAGGCCGTTGTTTACGTGCTGCCGACGAGTACCGGCCAGGCCGCGATAGTGTTGATTGCCGTACTTTTCGGCATGACGCTGCCGATTACCCCGGTGCAGATTCTTTGGGTCAACATGGTGACTGCCGTGACGCTGTCGCTGGCAATAGCCTTCGAACGCTCCGAGCCCGGCCTGATGGCCCGCTCGCCGCGTGCCCCGGGCGAGCCGCTGGTCAATGCTTTCATGCTCTGGCGCATTGGCTTTGTCACCGTTTTGTTGGTCGCCACCTCGCTCGGCATCTACCTTTGGGAAATATCGCGCGGCTTTGATCTGGCGACGGCGCGCACGGCGGCGGTCAATACACTTGTTTTCGGGCAGATTTTCTACCTCTTCAACTGCCGCCGCCTGACCGGCGCCATCCTCAGCCGCGAGGGTTTCCTCGGCAATCCTTTCGCGCTGCAAGCCATCGCTGTTCTGCTCGTATTGCAAGCCTTGTTCACTTATTTGCCACTGGCGCATGCGCTGTTTGGCACTGTTGCACTGGAGGCCGATGTCTGGCTGCGTATTTTTTTGGCCGGCAGTCTGGTCCTGATTGCGGTGGAGGCCGAGAAGTGGATATGGCGGCGTCGGGCTTCTGTGTGACGGCAAAGCGGGCCATTTTTTGCGCTTTTGGGGCTGGCCGGGTGTTACAGTCAAAATCTGTCACCTCAGGTGGCAATTCCCACGGTCGACACGGTTTTTGGCAGCAAATTCGAGCGACGGAGGGCGAAGCAATCGCCCCGTAAAAGAAAGGAAAACACTTATGCAACTTGCCCTGATTTTCGGCATTGCCATCGCCGCCGGCGCGGTGATCTTCGCCCTGCAAAACAATATTCCGGTCACCGTTACGCTCGGCCCCTGGGGTTTCGACGGTTCGCTGGCCTTGCTGCTGCTACTCGCGCTCGGCCTCGGCGCGCTGATCGCCGGTCTGCTCTCGTCACCCGCCGTGATTCACGGAAAATGGACGATCTCCCGGTTAAAACGCCAGCTTGCAGAGGTGCAGCAACGACTGGCCGATGAGGAAAAACGGAGCGCCAAAATGGCTGCAGATCTTGCCGCCGAACGTGCCGCCAAGCCAATGTCCGAGCCGATTGATGTGGTCGTCGAAAAGCCCTATTTCGGCTTGCGTGCGCTACTCGGCGGCGGTCGGGAAAGCGCCGCTTCTCCGCCGCCAGAGAAAACTGACCGGGATGCGCCGACGCCATGACGGCCGGCTGATTCTGCGGCAACGGCCGTTACTGGCGATGCGTCAGCACAACTGGCCGGTAACCTTCAGTATTGGCATCGCCAGCGACCGGCACACGCCGCAAAATTTCGATGGTTTGCTGGCTGCGGCTGACGTGCTGATGTACGAGGCAAAAAACAGTGGCCGCGACCGGATTCTGCAGCGGACTTTTGCCGACGACGAATCGTGAGTGGCTCGACGCTTCGGTGGCGCCATATCTTGTCCCGGGATTACGGAACGACAGTGACTTCCTGCGTCTGATCGACCATTGTCAGGCGCTGGCGCAGGGCTGCGGTGACGAAAACATGATTGCTGCGGTCAACCCGTAAAACGAGGCCAATTCCCATTTTTCGCGCCATTCCGCGCCAGGCGTCAGGGCCGGCGATGAAGATCGGTTTCGAGGCGGCGGATTTCTTCATCGGCGAGAGCCGGGGAAATAAG
>CAZLPR010000199.1:0-4361 GCA_964561415.1 uncultured Dechloromonas sp.
CGCGGCCCAAAAATCAACAACGACCGGCAAGTCGCTACGCCCGATGTGGGGCTCAAAATTATTGGCGTCCAGATCGAGCGGCTCACCTGTGAATAGGCTTTGCTTGCATTGGCCGCAGCGCGGCGAGTCGTTCAATTTTGCCGCAGAAATACGGTTGACCGCGGCACAGTGCGGGCAGACGAGATGCAGGTTATGGCTCATCGCAGACTCCAAATATTAGATTGATCTGATATTTGCGCGGAGGCTGTCATTTCAAGATTGGGCGCCGAATTTAATCGCTTGATGAGCGCAGGTTTCCAGAGATTGCGGATCGCTCGGTGTTTTGGTCGGCCAGCCGCTGAGGTGACGTTCAACCAGATCGGCCAGCGCCGCGATCCAGGCGTCGTCTTCGTTGAGCGCCGGAATGTAGTGAAATTCCTTACCGCCCGCAGCGAGAAAATCATCACGGGCTTCCTGGGCGATTTCTTCCAGCGTTTCCAGGCAGTCGGCGGTGAAGCCGGGGCAAATGACATCGACCCGGCGAATGCCTTCGGCCCCCATGCCATGCAAGGTGGGCGCAGTGTAAGGCTGCAGCCAGGCGGCTTTCCCGAAGCGCGATTGAAAGGTGATTTTGAACTGTTCGGGCGTCAAGCCGAGCCGCTCGGCCAGCAGGCGACCCGTTTTGTGACACTCGCAGAAATAAGGGTCGCCTAAATCAAGATTGCGTTTGGGCAGGCCGTGGAAGCTGATGAGCAGGCGGTCTTGGTCGCCCAGAGCGCCGTGGGTTTGCCAGTGCCGGCGGACGGATGCTTCAAGGGCGGCGAGGTAGGCCGGGTCATCATGGAAATTGCGGATATAGCGGATTTCTGGCTGGTTACGTAGTTGCTGCAACCATTTGCAGGCCTCGTCGATCACGGTTGCGGTGGTGCTCGCTGAATATTGCGGATACATCGGCACGAGCAGGATGCGGCTTGTCCCTTCGGCCTTCAGATGCGCCAGCACCGACGGTATGGATGGAGTGCCGTAGCGCATGGCGGAGGTGACGGTGAGGTGGTGGCCGCGCTCGCCGAGCAAACCTTTGAGTAGTTTGGTCTGGCGTTCGGTGTGAACGCGTAGCGGCGAACCTTCCGGCATCCAGACGGTGGCGTATTTGGCAGCTGATTTTTTGGGGCGGATATTGAGGATGATGCCGTTGAGAATCAGCCACCAGATGGGTTTGGGAATCTCGACGACGCGCGGGTCAGAAAGAAATTGCCGCAGGTAGCGTTTGACGGCCGGTGCGGTCGGAGCATCTGGCGTACCTAAATTGACTAATACAACGGCAGTGGACGCGGCGGTGCCGTGCCGATGGGGCGGCTCTGTGAGATAGCTGGGCATTATTTACCAATGCTTTGGTGTGAGAGGGCGCTGGAAAGCAGCTTGGCGGTGATATCGACAATTGGAATCACGCGTTCGTAAGCCATGCGGGTTGGGCCGATCACGCCGACCGAGCCGACTACCTGGCCATTGACGGTATAAGAGGCGGCGATCACGCTGCATTCGTCGAGCGTCGCGATGCCGGATTCGCCACCGATATAAATCTGCACGCCTTCGGCCCGATTGGAAACATCGAGCAGGCGGATCAGGCTGGAGCGTTGATCGAAAAGATCGAACAGCTCGCGCAGACGTTTCATGTTTGACGACAACTCTTCGACATCGAGCAAATTTCGCTCACCGGAAATGACGTAGGGCGTGCTGTCTTCCGATAACGCGGCATCGCCGGCGGCCAGCGCCAGTGCCATTAACGGCGTGATGTCGTTGCGTAGTTGCTGAATTTCAGTCGCCAGGTGCTGGCGAATCTGTTCGAAATCGAAGCCGGCAAAATTCTGGTTCAGATAATTGGCCGCACTGACCAGCTCGGAGGGCGAATACGATTTATCGGTATTCAGAATTCGGTTTTGTACGTCGCCATCAGTGGTGACGATGATGAGCAGAATGCGTTTGTCCGACAGGCTGAGGAATTCAATCTGGCGAATCCGGCTGCTGGCTCGGCGCGGCGCGATGACGACGCCGGCAAAATGGGTCAGGCTGGAGAGCAGTTGTGAAGCGCTGGCAATAATTTGTTTCGAGGGCAGGCCATGCAGCGCTTCTTCCATGGCGCCCATCTGGCGCGCTTCGAGCGGCTGCACGGTGAGCAAATTATCGACAAAAAGCCGGTAGCCGCGTGGAGTGGGAACGCGCCCGGCCGAGGTGTGCGGGCTGGCGACGAAACCCGCTTCCTCAAGGTCGGCCATGACGTTACGAATGGTGGCCGGCGATAGGTCGAGCCCGGAAAATCGGGACAGCGCCCGCGAACCCACCGGTTGACCATCAGCGATGTAATGTTCAACCAGGGCTTTGAGTAGCGTGCGTGAGCGTTCGTCCAACATGGGGAGGCATTGTACAAAAAACGGCGAGACGCGCTACTGCCCATTTTTATGCCAGAATTCGGGTCATGAACAGAGGCTTCGCTTCCCACCGCTCGCCCAAGACCATCGCGCTGGTCGGCAAATACCATAGTCTGGAAATTGCTGAATCTCTGCGCCGCCTGGCTGAATACCTGCATGAGCGGGGTATTTCCGTTTTTGTCGAACGCGAAACTTCGGAACACATTGGCCGCATTGTCGATTTGTCGCGTTGGGTCACCTGCGGCTTCAACGATATCGGCGCGCACGCTGATCTGGCTATTGTGCTGGGCGGCGATGGCACCATGCTCAATGCGGCCCGTCGCCTGGCGCGCTATGGCGTGCCGCTGGTCGGCGTGAACCAGGGGCGGCTGGGTTTTATGACCGATATTGCCCGGGACGACCTGCTGACTTGCATGGATGATTTGCTGGACGGGCGTTTCATGCCGGAAACCCGCATGTTGCTGGATGCCGAAGTGATTCGCGATGGCAAGGAAATCGCCTCGAACATGGCGTTGAATGATGCCGTTATTGACAAGGGCGCGATTGGACGGATGATTGAATTTGAACTCTTTATTGATGGCGAATTCATTTACAAGCTACGCTCCGATGGTCTGATTGTCTCGACGCCGACCGGCTCGACGGCTTATTCGCTGTCCTCCGGTGGGCCGATTCTGCATCCGACACTGACCGGCATCGCGCTCGTGCCGCTGTGTCCGCACTCGCTGACCAATCGGCCGGTTATCGTGAACGATAGTGCTGAAATTGAATTACGCATCATCCACGCCGAAGACCCGCGCGTGCACTTCGATGGTCAGCTCACGCTTGATCTGGCGCGCCACGATTGTGTTCGCCTGAAGCGCTCCGATTACACCATCTGTTTCCTGCATCCGCCGGGCTACAGTTATTTCGCCATGCTGCGTCAAAAGCTGCAATGGAGCGAACGCCCGAAAGGCACGTAATGCTGCGCCACCTGACCCTCTGTAATTTTGTCATTGTTGATCGGCTGGAACTTGAGTTTTTGGCCGGTTTTGGCGCGTTGACCGGAGAAACCGGGGCGGGGAAATCAATTTTGATCGACGCATTGGCTTTGACGCTCGGCGAGCGCGCCGATGCCGGCGTCGTACGCTCCGGCTGCGACAAGGCGGAAGTCGCTGCTACTTTTGACGTCAACGGCTTGCCGGAAGTGCGTGCCTGGCTGGCCGCCAACGACCTTGATGCAGGTGATGAGCTCTTGTTGCGGCGAGTGGTTGATGCCGGCGGTCGGTCGCGCGCCTACATCAATGGTTCGTCGGCAACCGTACAGCAGTTGCGCGAAGTGGGCGAATGGCTGGTTGATATCCACGGACAGCACACGCACCAGTCGTTATTGCGTACTGACGCCCAGCGCCAGTTGCTTGATGCACAGGCCGGCCTGACCGTTAAGGTGCGTGAACTTGGCGTCGCTTTTCGCGGCTGGCGTGAGGCCGAGCACGACTTGCGCAACGCGAGTGACGGCGCTGAGGCGTTGCTGCGTGAGCGCGAGCAGCTCGAGTGGCAGGTCCGTGAACTCGATTCGCTAGCTTTTTCCGTCGATGAGTGGGCCGGGCTGGAGCTTGAGCATCGTCGGCTCGGGCACGCCGCCAGTTTGATTGAAGGCGCGCAGTTTGCGTTGTCGGTGTTGGCCGATGATGACGCCGCTTGCGAGCGACAGGTCGATAGTGTCGCGGCTCGGCTTGATTCGCTTGGAGAATACGATCCGGCGCTGCAGGAAGTGGCTGCGTTGGTGCAGTCGGTGCAGGCTGAGTTGTCCGAGGCGGTGTCAACCTTGCGGCGCTATGCCGATCGCGTCGATGTCGACCCGGCGCGTCTGGGCGTGGTTGAACGGCGCATTGAAGCGGTTCTGGCGGCGGCGCGAAAATATCGTGTACAGCCTGGCGCTTTGCCCGCGTTACTCGAAGGCTGGCAGCAGCGTCTGGC
>CAZLPR010000200.1:0-4347 GCA_964561415.1 uncultured Dechloromonas sp.
GGCGCGACGACATCAAGCATGTCGGCCGCGCCGTCAATCAGTTCAATGCCCAGCGCGCCCTGGCCCGGCGCCGGCAACGACTGTTCTGCGGTCAACACGGATTTGATGCGATTTTCCAGGCCGAGGCGAATCAAGCCGGCGGCCGCCAGAATGATCGCGTCGTATTCGCCGGCATCGAGCTTTTTCAAGCGCGTATCAAGATTGCCGCGCAGGCTCTTGATCACCAGTTGCGGATATTTGGCGCGCAAAATAGATTCGCGGCGCAGGCTGGAGGTGCCGACTACGGCGCCGGCTGGCAGGTCATCAAGAGCTGCGTAGTTGTTGGAAACAAACGCATCGCGCGGATTTTCGCGGGCCGAGATGGCGGCGAGCACGAAACCTTCCGGCATCACCATCGGCACATCTTTCATCGAATGCACGGCGAGATGAGCCCGGCCTTCTTCCATCGCCACTTCCAGCTCCTTGATGAAGAGCCCTTTGCCGCCGATTTCAGCGAGCGGCCGGTCGAGAATCTGGTCGCCTTTGGTCGTCATGCCGAGAATGACAACTTCCGCCCCCGGATTTAAACTCGACAAGCGCTCTCGGACATGAACCGCCTGCCACATGGCCAGACGGGATTCGCGGGAAGCAATGACAATCTTCGAAGGAGTAGGCATGGGGCGATCATTTGCAGGGCTTTTGGGAGGCCAGATTCTAGCATGGCTGCCCCGCACCGCCCGGCGCGCCAGACGCGCTTTCCCCCGGCCCTGCCACCTCGCCCAATACTGAAAAAACATGCCCGACACTGAGACAAACCCAGCGACCAACCCAGCCAGCAAGCCCCCCGAACAACGCCCGGAGCATCCCGACTTTTGGTCCAAACGCTTCAGCGAAGGCATCACGCCTTGGGATGCCGGGCGCATCCCGGCCGCTTTTGCCCGCTTCGTCGTCGAACAAGCGGCCCCCCTGAACACCCTGATTCCCGGCTGCGGCAGCGCCTGGGATGCGGCGCATCTGGCCGCACTGGGCTGGCCGGTGACGGCGCTCGATTTTTCGCCGGTGGCGGTCGAAGCCGCCCGCGCAGTCTTCGCCGGCGCCAGTGCCGACGGGCAGCTCGCCTCGGCTGCGGTCAACCTGATTTGCGACGACTTTTTCACTTTCACGCCGGCCGCCCCTTACGCGCTGATTTACGAACGCGCTTTTCTCTGCGCCCTGCCGCGCAAAATGTGGGCCGGCTGGGGCCGGCGGGTCGCCGAGTTGCTGCCGCCCGGCGGCCTGCTGGCGGGGGTTTTCTTCATCTGCGAGCAACCCAAAGGCCCGCCTTTCGGGATTCTGCCGGATGAGCTGAACAGCTTACTGGACCCCAATTTCGAGCGCCTTGAAGAGGCTGCGGTGGACGATTCCATCCCGGTATTTTCCGGCCGGGAACGCTGGCAGGTCTGGCGGCGGCGCAAGCCCGGCGTCCCATTTGCTGCATAAGGCTTTACACTCGCCAGCTATTCGATCCCCAGGCCGGATCATAATCACCGCCACTCAAGCCCGCGCCAACAAGACCCATGAAAAAAACCGGCTCCCATCTTCGCCTCCGCATCACCCTCATTGGCATCGCCTGTTTAGTACTGGTCTGGATCACAGCAGTCTATGAAATTGCCCGGAGCAAAAGCACTTATTTGCATGAAGCCGAGTTGCGCACCGCCGTTCAGTCGCAGGTCTTTGCCGAATATTCCGAATCGACGATCAAACGCCTGAACGAACTCAGCCTCGATTTGCGCAGCTACTGGACCGGCGACTGGAAGAAATTTGCCGAACTGATCCAGCGCCGGCAGGAAAACATCACCGATATTGCCTTTCAGGTCGCCGTTATCGACCGCGATGGCCGGCTCGCCTTTTCAAACCTGGCCCAGCCGGGCAATCGCGTCGACCTGAAAGAGCGCGAACATTTTCGCGTACACCGGGATGCGCCCGAACAGGACCGGCTGTTTATCAGCGCGCCGGTTCAGGGCAAAGTCTCCGGCAAATGGTCGATTCAATTTACCCGGGCGATCTTTCGCGATGGCCAATTTGACGGCGTGTTAGTCATTTCGGTCAGCCCGGAACTGTTCTCGACATTTGCCCAAAAATTGCAGTTGGCCGAAGGCAGCATCATCGCCCTGGTCCGGGATAGCGGTGAAATCATGGCGCGCTATCCGCTCAAGGAGTCGAGCTACGGCCAGCGCCTGAAGAATCGCCCCTACCTGACAAAAGACAGCCCGCTTTCCGGCAATGACCGCCGGGTTGCCGTCGTTGATGGCACCGAGCGGCTTTATGGCTTTTATAAAGTCCCAGCGTACGGCTTGATTTTCGTCATCGGCGAACCGGTCAGCGAAGTCCTCGCCCCCTATCAGGCGTACCGAAGAAACGTAATTTTTGGCGGCGCCCTGCTGAGCATTTTTGCCGCCTTCCTGTTCTTCGGCATGATCCGTTCGCTGCTGACGCTGGAACAAGTACGCCACGAACTTGAAGAGGCCAAAAATCAGGCAGAAACCGCCAATCTGGCGAAAAGCCAGTTTCTCGCCACCATGTCGCACGAAATCAGAACGCCGATGAACGGCATCCTCGGCATGGCGCAGCTGTTGATGGCGAACGATTTAACAGAGCATGAGCGGCGCGAATACACGCAAATCATTTTGAGCTCAGGCCAGACGCTTATGATGCTCCTGAACGACATACTCGATCTCTCCAAAGTAGAGGCCGGGCGAATCGAACTGGAATGCGTCGCCCTCGACCCCGAGCAAATCATTGACGAAGTGGCCGCTCTTTTTGCCGAGCAAGCCCAATCCAAAGGGATCAAGCTTGAAGCGGCCTGGCAGGGGCCGAACGACAGCTTCTATCAGGCCGACCCCATCCGATTGCGGCAAATGCTCGCCAACCTGACCAGCAACGCCGTCAAATTCACCAGCAAAGGCAATATCCGCATTGAGTGCCGAGCGATAGATTCACCGGACACCGGGGCCATGCTGGAGTTTTCAGTCACCGACACCGGCATCGGCATTCCCGAAAACAAACTGGCGTTATTGTTCAAGCCGTTTTCTCAACTGGATGCCTCCACGACACGGGAATATGGCGGCACAGGCCTCGGCTTATCAATCGTCCGCACACTGGCGCAACTCATGGGCGGCAGCGTCGGAGTCAGCAGCAAACCCGGCCAGGGCACCCGCTTCTGGTTTCAAATCAAGGCGGAATCCGTTCCGTCCGGCGAGAAAAAGCGGCGCATCGAGCGCCCGGCGGCACAGGAAAACGCCGCGCCCGAGGCGCCCCTTGCCGGCTCTGGCTACGTCCTGATTGTTGAAGACAACCTAACGAATCGCAAAGTTGTTGAGGCGCTGCTGAAAAAAATGGGCGTCGCGTACCAGAGCGTCGGCAACGGTGAAGATGCCGTTAAAACCGTGACATCGGGCACCAGGCCGCAGCTCATTTTCATGGATTGCCAGATGCCTGTGATGGATGGCTTCGAAGCGACGAAAGCGATTCGCGCCTGGGAAGCTGAAAATGCCCGATCAAGATTACCCATCGTTGCCCTCACCGCCGGCGCCTTTGAAGAAGACCGCGCGCATTGCCTGGCCGTCGGCATGGATGACTTTCTCGCCAAGCCGATTAACTACGCGGAGCTAACCGCCGCTTTCAGCAAGTGGGTCGGGCAAAAGCCGCTCTGAAAAGACGATTAATCGCGGCAAACTGGCCAGCTTTGCGTCGTTGCCAAAGAAGCGGGAAGACGCCGGGCAAATGATTCAGCAACTGCTGGCACCGGCCTTGGGTCAAGCGGAGACGCCAACAAATTCGGCAGATTCCGCTTTGACGTATCATCAAACCACTCCCTCCCAACCCGACGACGAACATGAAAACCGACACGCCCCAAACCATTTATCTCAAAGATTACGCCGCACCGGCTTATTTGATCGATAGCGTCGAACTCGATATCCGCATCGAAAATGGCGGCACCACGGTCAGCGCCACGCTCGCCATGCGGCGCAATCCGGCCGTTGCCGCGCAGGCGCTGGTGCTCGATGGCGAAGACCTGGAAACCCTGAGTGTTGCGGTCGACGCTAAAAATGTGCCGTTTTTGGCCACCGCATCGACGTTGACCGTAGAAGGCCTGCCGGCGCAATTCACGCTGCAGACTGTCGTCCGCATCGACCCCGACAAAAATACCCGCCTCTCCGGCCTTTATCGCTCGGCCGATGGTTATTTCACCCAATGCGAGGCGCAGGGCTTCCGGCGGATTACCTGGTTTCTCGACCGCCCGGATGTGATGTCGACTTACACCGTGACGCTGCACGCCGACAAGGAAGCCTTGCCGATCCTGCTCGCCAACGGCAACCCGGTCGCCCG
>CAZLPR010000201.1:0-2812 GCA_964561415.1 uncultured Dechloromonas sp.
CCAGCCCGCCGGTTGGCGTGTCCGGGATCAAATCAAATAACATGGCTAAGTATGTAGAACTGCCTGTAGAGGGCTTGCGGACGGGGGTTCGATTCCCCCCGGCTCCACCAACACCCAAACCCCAGCCGGAAACGGTTGGGGTTTTTCTTTGGCTCTTCAACTGTTTGATGTTGGTCAGTTTGCAATGCTTGAGGCTACGTTGGTTTTTCCTACGCAGATTCAAGGGATTTGGTTTGTTCAACACGTAACGGTTAATGAGCCTTTTCTTAACCGTACACCTGGAAAGCCAAAAAGTAGCGAGCTGCGATAAAAGCCGCTTTACATTTTGATGCCCAAACGCAAGAAGCCCATGCACAGGGCATGGGCTTCAGTACTGCACCCTGGCACAGAGGCTAAGGTATTCGGCTCTTCGCCGCTTGGAGTACTACACGGTAATCTGAAGAAAAACTTCGCTGATAACGACCATAGAATCTCCTGCAACACAGCGAGTACTGCAGCTACTTACCGAGGCTTGCTGCTAACCTCGGCACAAATTCAGATTACGCCTCTGAGAAAAAAATACCAGCCTTTTGTTGCAAAAACTTAACACGGGATAAACCAAGCTTTCATTGGCCGATTGAGGGCAATCAGTCAAAATACCGGCATGCACCTTCATGCCTTCGGCTTATGGATAATCTGATCAAGGACAGCAGCACGCTGGAACTCTTCTGCTGGCTGGAACCGGACAGTGAGTTACCGGGCTGGGATATTCTTAAAGGTGGCCCTTTCGGTGCTACGCTCGCCTCGCCTGAGGGCGGCGAACCAACGCCGGGAGACCAATTGCTTTCCGTGCAGAATTACTTCGCCGAATATCATCTGGAGTATTTCCGCCAGCGTCGTTACAACGCGTTTCCCAGCCGCCTGCACGCGCTACTGCTCTTCGCGACACGCACTGATGCGCTGACTTTCCGCAGCAAGCATCCCCAACGCGTGCACGGCAAGGCTCTGACCTGCGCCAAAACCAGCGGCAGTTACATCTGTTCGTTTCACGATGCGAGCTGGCTCGACTATCTACGTCTACCGCACAGCCTGTCACTGAGCGCACTGGATGAAGTTGCCGAGTATTATTGGTCAGGAAAAACCGTCGAAGAAGTCGGTCTCACCTTCATGAATGAACCCTGGCAAGATCCAGCAGTCATCGAATCACTGTATCAGGGAGCCCTGACTACCGACTTGAATCACGCTCAATCCGGCTGGCTGCCCGGCTTTCATTAGGAATTCTGCATGCGCCGCATTGTTATCGCTTTGCTCATCATTGCCTTGCTCGGCCTCGGTATTTTTTGGCTCACCCGACCCAAGCCGACTCCGGTGAAGCTAATGGAAGTCAGCGCCGGCAAGGTCGAGGCAACGCTGGCCAACACCCGGGCCGGTACCGTCGAAGCCTGTCAGCGCACCAAGCTATCGACCATTGTTGGCGGCCGCATCGAATATCTCGGCGTCAAGGAGGGCGACCAGGTCAAGAAAGGTCAGTTGCTGCTCAAGCTATGGAATGATGACCAACAGGCGCAAGCCGCCCTGGCGCAAACGCAGATTGTGCTGGCCGGCAAACGCAGCGAGGAGGTTTGCATTGCTGCGGTCAACGCCGAAAATGAGGCAAAAAGACAGGCCGATTTACGCGCCAGAGGTTTCGTTTCGAGCAGCCGGGAGGAAGCAGCCCGGACCGATGCCGAAGTCCGCCGCGCCGGCTGCAATACTGCCAAGGCCGACATCGCGCAAGCTGAAGCCAGGCTCAAGGCAAGCAAGGTTGAACAGGGACGCGTTGCGCTCTATGCGCCGTTTGACGGCATCGTCGCCAAGATCGTCGGCGAGTTGGGCGAATACTCGACCCCCTCGCCACCGGGTGTGCCGACACCGCCGGCCATCGATTTAATCGACGATTCCTGTCTCTACGTCAAGGCGCCGATGGATGAGGTCGACGCACCGAAAATCGTCGTCGGCCAGGCGGTACGCGTCACCCTTGACGCCCTGCCGGGCAAAATCTTGCCGGGGAAGGTCCGCCGTGTCGCACCTTATGTTTCGGCAGTGGAAAAGCAGGCCAGAACCGTCGATATTGAAGTTGATTTTGCGCAACCGGAAAGCGCCGGCAATCTGCTGGTGGGTTACAGCGCCGACGTCGAAATCATCCTTGCCGACCGCGACCAGGTACTGCGCATCCCGACCGCCGCGATTCAGGAAGGCAACCGCGTCCTGCTCTTCAACGCCGACAGCGGCAAACTGGAGGAGCGCCAGATCACAACCGGCCTCGCCAACTGGGAGCACACCGAAGTCCTCGCAGGGCTGGCGGCCGGCGACCGCATCGTTACCTCGCTGGAAAAAGAAGGCATCAAGGCCGGCGCCAGCGTGACGCCGGATGAACAAGCGAAAGCAAAGTAGCCGATGGCGCTGATCGAACTGGCCGGCATTGAGCGCTTCTTCCAGCTCGGCGATTCCACGGTCCACGCGTTAAATGCCCTCAATTTGAGCATTGAACCCGGCGAATACGTCGCGGTGATGGGGCCATCCGGTTCGGGCAAATCAACCCTGCTCAACCTGCTCGGCCTGCTCGACCACCCCAATGCCGGCACTTACCAGCTCGAAGGCCGCGATGTCACCACACTCTCGCCGAATGAACAGGCGCACGTCCGCAGCAAACGCATCGGCTTCGTCTTCCAGAGCTTTCACCTCGTCCCGCGCCTGACCGCTGCCGAAAATATTGCGCTGCCAATGACCTTGGCCGGCATCCCAGCCAAAGAACGTAACGCCCGTATCGCCCTGGCGCTGGCTAATTTCGGCC
>CAZLPR010000201.1:2833-3201 GCA_964561415.1 uncultured Dechloromonas sp.
CGCCCGGATCAACTTTCCGGCGGCCAGCGCCAACGCGTCGCCATTGCCCGCGCCACTATCATGCAACCGGCGCTGATCCTGGCCGACGAACCGACCGGCAACCTCGACCGGCATACCGGCGAAGAGGTGGTCAGCCTCCTCGAAGGGCTCAACGCCAGTGGCGTCACGCTGATTGTCGTCACCCACGACCAGGCGATGGGCGCCCGGGCCCGGCGGCAGTTGGTAATGGAGGATGGACGACTGAAAACTGACTCGCGGCAAGCGACATGAACAGCGCTTCAACACCGCCCAAACCGAAGCCGTCATCTCCACGCAGGAGGGGATTCAGGTTTTCCGGCAGCGACTGGATTCTCGCCGGCGCGGCAATG
>CAZLPR010000201.1:3211-3442 GCA_964561415.1 uncultured Dechloromonas sp.
CCAAGTTTCTAAATTTTTATGCGTCTCGCTGACACCCTCCGTTTCGCCCGCGATGCCGCCACCGGCTACCCGATGCGCACCTTGCTTTCGGTGCTCGCCATGTCGATCGGCGTCGCTGCCGTCGTCATCCTCACCGCGTTGGGCGACGGCGCCCGGCGTTACGTCGTCGGCCAATTTTCTTCAATCGGCACCAACCTCGTCATCGTTCTGCCCGGCCGCTCCGGCACCGGC
>CAZLPR010000201.1:3452-4340 GCA_964561415.1 uncultured Dechloromonas sp.
GGTTTCAATCCGGCCAATGCCATTACGACCACGCCGCGCGATCTGACCATCGACGATGCCGGCGCCTTGCGCCGCGCCCCGGCGGTCGGCCGTGTCGCCCCACTCACCGTCGGCACCTCGGAAATCAGCTTCGGCGGCCGCCTGCGTGAAGTCATGGTCGCCGGCTCGACCGCTGAATTCATTCCCATCCGCAATTTTGAACTGGCTCAGGGTCGAGGCCTGCCGGCAGAAGACTGGAATCGCGGCTCGTCAGTCGCTGTCATCGGCCACAAAATCCGCGAGGAGCTGTTCGGCAATCAAGCCGCCGTCGGCCAGCTGATCCGCGTTGGCGACCGGCGATTGCGCGTCGTCGGCGTGCTCAAACCTCTCGGCCAGGGACTGGGCATGAATACCGACGAACTGGTCATCGTGCCGGTTGCACTGGCCCAGGCCATGTTCAACTCAAACACCTTGTTCCGCATTCTGGTCGAAGCGAAAAGTCGCGCGGCGATTCCCGAAGCCAAGGAACAGGCGATGGAAATCATCAAACAACGGCATCGCGGCGAGGAAGACATCACGGTCATCACCCAGGATGCCGTACTTGCCACTTTCGACAAACTGCTCGGCGCGCTAACTTTGGGCGTCGCCGGCATCGCCGCGATCAGTCTGGCGGTGGCCGGCATTCTGGTGATGAACGTCATGCTCGTCGCCGTCACCCAGCGCACCGGCGAAATCGGCCTGCTCAAGGCGCTCGGCGCCACGGCCCAGACCATCCGCCTGGCTTTTCTCGCCGAAGCGGCCATGCTCTCCACGGTCGGCGCCCTGCTCGGCTACCTGCTCGGCCAGCTCGGCGCCTTCGCCCTGCGCCAGGCCTTTCCGGTCTTCCCGGCTTACCCGCCGGATTGGGCG
>CAZLPR010000202.1:0-4324 GCA_964561415.1 uncultured Dechloromonas sp.
GAGACCGCTCGACATCGGCAAGCGCTGCAAAACGATCGGTCTCGTGGCGTGCTCGGGTAAGAACCGGGGAGTTGTTCAACCGACGATCGATCTCGTCGGCGGAGAGAATTTCTGGCAGATTGTCGATACGCCCTTCGACCTGTTCAAACCGTGGCGTCTTACTTCCCCAGGTCGCTGCCAGACGATTTCGTGCTGCGACCAAATCCCCTTTGGCTTGATTCAACTCCACCCGTGCAGACGCCCCAGCAACGCGGGCCTTGGTTTCCTCAACGGGAGAAATTTTGCCGGCCGTAACCCGGCGCGATGCAGCTTGGGTAGCGCGTTGGGCGAGGCCGACCAAATCCTCTGTTTGCAGTACCCGTTCTTGAGCCACCAGGACATCGAAGAAGGCGCCAACGACGCTAGCTCGGATACCCTGACGTTTGGCCACCAAGTCGGCAGCGGCTACATCCCGTCCCCGCTCGGCGGAAACAATCCGTGCAGCACGCCGGCCCCCCAACTCGATTAATTGGCTGATCTGAACGGTTGTGGTTCGGGTCGCCTTATTCTGCGTATCTTCAACCAAGGTTGAAACTTCCGGGTTCGGCAGTATCCCTGCTTGAATCACCGCTCCCTCGACTGCTCGCAATTCATTGGTTGCGGCAGATAGTTCGGGATTGGCCGCTAGCGCGAGATCGATTGCAGCGGAAAGGGTTAAGGTTCCGGTCGGTTCCTTGGCAAGCGCAGGTACGGCTTCGATCAGCGACGGCACATTTTGCGTCTGCGCCCAGAGGTTGGTGCTGGCAATCACCGTAAATCCGAAAAGGGTTCGGACCAGTAAAGCGATAATTGGTTGTTGGCGGTACATCCGATTCTCCGTTGATGAAAGACACATCAGGAAATCTGCGGGGCGCCACACCGCAAGCGGCTTGGCATCGTGCGCAGCTCAAGCTGCGGCAAACAGATATGGGAAAAGTAACCCAACCCCGCCGATCAGGCGGAGATCGACCAGTTGGGACGTTCAGGCAGATCGCTAGGTGGCGACGTCAAGAAATGGGGAGACCACGGGTGATCGGCTACGCCACCAGCAACCTGCTGGGTATTGGTAACACTGGTTAATACTGCAATACAGCTGGCATGGCAGACGGCACAATCACTGTCGATGCCAGAGAGTTGGCCTTTGGCCGCCTTGGCGCTATCGTCAGCCTGATGTTTGTGCTCGTGGTGACCAAAATGATGCGCAGTAGCGCCTGTTTCATGTTGGCAATAGCTCGCCGCCACCGACCAGGTAATCTGGAGTGACAGTAAGATCAACAGGAAAACGGCAAGCCAACGACGCATGTTGATAATAGTAGCAGAGTGAGAGCAATAGGGATATTAGTGATGTCTTTGCACCGAAGTTGCAAGATTTGTGGCAGATAGCTCGATTACCTGCCACTCTTCTAGGCAACATATTTTCTGGCAGGCTAATTAGCCACCTTGGTAGAGCGCTTCATGCTGCTTTTTTTCTTCCGGTGTCATCTTCAGAGAGGGGGCCGGCGTGTTGTGGTTGAGTTTATCCACATGTTGCCATTTACCATCACGAAGGACATATTCGTGCGGGACAAGCACCCAGCCTTGATCACCGCCAACATATCGATACTGACCATCGGCGCTAATCGGGTTACGTTTAAACTCCTCAAGCTCCTTTTGGACTTGCTGAGTGGTTTTGTTGCTGGAATCATGCGACGGGTAGTACTGTACCGTTCCGTCGGGCCCACTATGAATGACCGACTCCGCCAAGGCCTGTCCTGACAGGACCAATCCGGCACAAAGAACAGGGATAGAAAAGACTTGTTTAACGTTCATGGCAGGAACTCCTTCATTAAATACCGGTTCATCGGTTTTGATATATGCCGGACAACGGCCTGGCATGGATGAACTATATGAAATGGGCGCTGACAGAATGCCAACAGGAAGTTTACAAATTTGACATCTTTTGCTTCGTGAAGAAATGAAATTACTGGTCGTCGAGGATGAACAAAAGCTTGCGCTGTACTTGCAAAAAGGCTTGGGCACGGCAGGCTTCGTGGTTGATATTGCGCATGATGGGGTAACCGGGCTTCATATGAGCCTGGCGTTCGATTATTCGGCAATTATCCTTGACTCCATGTTGCCGGGAATGGACGGACTTACCCTGCTTGCCGCTTTGCGTACCAAAAAACAGACGCCAGTCTTGATGCTTACAGCCTTGGGCAAGGTGGAGGATCGGGTCACCGGATTGCAAACAGGCGCAGACGATTACCTGGTCAAACCCTTCGCCTTTTCTGAGCTGATTGCACGGATTCAAGGTCTGCTTAGGCGATCAGCACCACATCAAGTGGAGACGCAATCAAACAGGCTGACACTTCATAACCTCGAAATGGATCTGGTGCGCCGCAAGGTCTCCAGGAACGGTCAGCGCGTCGATCTGAGTGCCAAGGAGTTCCTCCTGCTTTCTCTGTTTCTCAGGAAACAAGGCGAGGTGCTGTCACGAACCGAGATTGCCGAGCAGGTTTGGGATATGAACTTCGATAGCAACACCAATGTCGTCGAAGTTTCGATCAAGCGACTTCGCGCCAAAATGGATACGCCCTTCGAGACGCAGTTGCTGCATACCGTACGCGGCATGGGCTATGTCCTCGAACTGCGCGAATGAGACTCAGAACAATGATCAATCCGACGCTGAGCAGTCGCCTCATACGCTGGCTCGCTTCGCTGAGTTTGGGTGTTCTGGGGTGTTTGTGCCTCGGAGTCTTTTTCTCGGTCAAAGCCAACCTTGAAACACAACAGGACCTGCGTCTTGAAAAGCTCAGCACGGCAATTCGGCACCTGTTTGAAGAAACACCGGGACACCTGCAACCGGGGTCGCTTGAACACGACCTTGACGATCTTCTGAAAATCAATCGGGACTCGCATCTCAAGTTAATCGATAGGCTGGGTGAGGCTCGCTTCATCTCGATGCCAAGTGCGTGGCCATCAAAAGCTCGTTTTTATTCGTTTGCACTCCCCGATGAAGCACAGAGGACAGATTTTGCCGTTGCCGAATTGGCACTTGAGACTGCGCCTGATGAAGCGATTCTGGATCGCCTCGCAGCCATCCTCTGGGGGGCTGCGTTGATCGGGAGTGCGGCAATCACGCTGGGCGGCTACCTGATCGTTTATTTTGGACTGGCCCCCATTCGGAAGCTGGCTGAGCAAACGCGCAGTCTCGCAATCCTTTCCCTCGACAAGCGCTTGGAAACAGCGCGAATCCCGGCCGAGTTGCAAGTTCTCGTCGATCAGTTCAACGATTTGCTGAATCGACTGGAAAAAGCCTATCAGCAACTCGAAGGGTTCAATGCCGATGTGGCGCACGAATTGAGAACCCCATTGGCGAACATCATCGCCAGCAGCGAGTTGGCCTTGCGTAGCAACGACAAGGACGAACACCTGCGCGATTGCATCGGTTCGAATCTCGAAGAAATGCACAGGCTGTCGTGCATCGTCAATGACATGCTATTCCTGTCGCAAGCCGACCGGGGTGCTAAAGCTCGGCGGATGCCCGTTCAAAGCCTTGCCCAGCTCTGCGCCGAAGTGGCCGACTACTACGAAGCGGTGCTGATCGAATCTGACCTTCAATGGTCTATCGAAGGCGATGCATCAGGCCAGTACGACGCGGCGCTGCTCCGGCGCGTGCTGTCCAATCTGCTGAATAATGCGGCTCGGTATGCCGATCACGGAAGTTCAATCGTGATTCGTATCGCCGCGGAAACTCATGGACACATCAAGCTCTCGGTGATCAATCGAGGGGAACCGATTTCTGCTGAGAGTCTGCCTCATATCTTCGACCGCTTTTTCCGCGTAGACGCCTCACGTAGCCACGGCCATCAGAATCATGGACTGGGTCTCGCCATCGTTGGCGCGATTGCCCGGATGCATGACGGGGAGGCCTTCGCAAAATCCGCCCATGGTGAGACAGAAATAGGCGTACGACTGGCCTGCTGACGGCCCCGCTGCTTTTGCCGATGCCGACCAACAACGGGTCTTTAGTCTTTGGTTTGCGGTGCAGAGGTTCGCAACATCCGCAGACCGTTGGCGACGACCAGCAGGCTGGCGCCCATGTCGGCAAACACCGCCATCCACATCGTGGCATTTCCGAATACTGCCAGTCCAAGGAACACGACCTTGATCCCAAGAGCCAGGGCAATGTTCTGCCAGAGTACGGCGTGGGTCTGGCGAGACAAGCGTATGGTTTCCGGAATGCGCCGCAGGTCATCGTTCATGATCACCACGTCGGCTGCTTCCATGGCCGTATCGGTCCCGGCAGCACCCATGGCCACGCCGA
>CAZLPR010000203.1:0-2212 GCA_964561415.1 uncultured Dechloromonas sp.
GGTCAGCGGCGCCAGCTGGAAATTCAGAAATTCGTGAATATCCAGTGTCCCGGCCTTGTATTGCTCGTAAAACTGGATGTTTTTGGCTTCCTGCAACTCACGGTCGACGACGCCTTTGGAAATCAGGAATTGTGCCCACTCGAAGTCGGAGTCGCCGCTGAGCAGGGTGTTGTCAAGATCAAATAATGCGAGATTCATCAGGTGTTTTCCAAATTGAGCAGTTCGCGCAGCAGCGGCAGCGTGACGGCGCGTTTTTGTTCGAGCGTGTATTGGTCGAGCGCGACGACCAGCATCGACAGCGTGCGCATGTCGCGCGGCGCGTGGCGCAGCAGGTAATTGACCATTTCCGGCGATAGCTTGAGGGCGCGCGCTCTGGCCTGGGCGGCGACCGCTTCGGCCTTTTCATCGTCGGTCAAGGGTTGCAGCCGATAGATCAGGCCGGAGCCCAGGCGCGTCCGCAAGTCTTCGCGCAGCGCCAGATGGGCCGGCGGCTGGGCGGCTGCGGTCAACAGTCGTCCGCCGGCTATTTTCAGGCGATTGAAATGGTTGAACAGCGCAATCTGGCCGTCCGGATTCAGCGCCTCGACATTGTCTACCGCCAGTTCGCCAACGTCGGCAACGCCCTTTAGCGAAGGGTTCCGGTCGGCGTCGACGTAGTGGAAACCACTGGCCAGCAGCAGGTGCGACCGGCCGCAACCCGATTCGCCGTAAAGACAAAACGCCGTATCACCTTGCCCACCGGCCAGCCATTCAGTCAGCCCGGCCACGGTTTCGGCATTGCCACCCGCCACGAAGTTATCCAGCGTTGGCGGGCTGACGGGTAGTAAATCGAGAATCAGCTGATGCATCGGGGTGTCGCAATGAAGCAGGGGCGGCGATTTTAGCATTTGTCCTGAAAGCAACCGTGTTTCCAGTTGCCGGGCGAGCCTGCTATTGCAAGTCTGGTTGCAACGAACGCTCGCCTCGTCAGTCCTCGATATCAACTTTCTCGCCAACCGTGGAATACCTCACGGGCAATCCTGCCGTCCGCCATTAATCTCCATGTATTTAAATTAAATAATTTTATTAAGGGGAAATAATGAATTTTGTAAAACAACTGGCTGTTGGCGTAATGCTGCTCGCCGCGTTAGCTACTACGGCATCCGCCTCCATTGTCCAATCAACGGCGCCAGCCAATTCGGATTCGTATTATTACGGTAATGGATGGAATCACCAGTCATTGGGGAGCGTAGTCCTGGCTGCTGGAACCAATCGCATCTTGGATCTGACCAGTACCGTGACGCTTTGGGATCAAGGGTGGGGCGGCCAGACTTATGATAACGGTGTGAAAATTTCGCTGGACGTCAATGGAACCGATATCTGGACGCAAGCGGTTGCCGGTGCCTATCATGGCTCGACGACGCAAACCTTTAATATTTTGACGCAGCCAAGTATCCTGAGTGCCTTGAATGTGGCGATCAATGGCATTGACTGGAGTCTTGCGCCAATGGTCAACGTTGAGATGTACACCACGCCCTACGCTTGGGGTGGGTGGGAACTGCATACGAGAAACGCATCGTTTAGCGTGACTTCTGCAACCGTGCCCGAGCCCACTTCGGCCCTGTTGCTTGCCCTCGGTTTATTTGGCGTCATTGCATCGCGCCGGAAGATTTTCCGGATGCGATAAGGATTCGGAGAGACCCAAAGTTTCTCTGATTGTCAAAATGCCGTTCAGCCAAAATTGAACGGCATTTTTGTTGTCTCCAATTTGAATATTGGTTCAATCAGTGGCTTGCTCACAACTCAGTTTCCAATGTTCGTCCAGATCCTGTTCTGGAGCCAGTTGCGTTCGCGAAGCTACGCTTTTAAGGTTATTGCTTCGGGTTTACAACCAGCTAATCAACCCGTAATTTTTCTTGCCCCGGCGCAGGATGGTGAAGCGGCCGAACAGGCGCTCTTCCAGGGTAATCTGGTGCTCCAACCCCTCGGCCTTGGCGCCGTTGACCGCGACGCTGCCGCTCTGGATGAAACTGCGGGCTTCGGATTTGGATTTGGCGAGGCCGGCGGCGGCCAGCGTATCGATCAGGCTGCTCGCCGACTTGTCGAGCTGGACGCCGGGCATGCCGTCCTGAGCGAGTTGTTCGAGGTCGTTTTCGGTCAGATTTTCCAGTTGACCGGAGAACAGGCACTCGGTGATGCGCCGGGCGGCCATCAGCGCGACTTCGCCGTGCAC
>CAZLPR010000203.1:2241-3079 GCA_964561415.1 uncultured Dechloromonas sp.
CCGGCTTGGTGCCGCTGGCCTGGTCGGCGGCTTCGATCTCGTTGATGCGGTCGACCGGCAAAAAGGTGAAAAATTTGAGGAATTTGTAGACGTCGGCGTCGCTGGTGTTGAGCCAGAACTGGTAGAAGGCGTAGGGCGAAGTTTTTTTCGGGTCGAGCCAGATGGCGCCGGATTCGGTCTTGCCGAACTTGGTGCCGTCGGCCTTGGTGATCAGCGGCACGGTCATGCCGTAGACGTGCTGCTGGTGCAGGCGGCGCGTCAGGTCGGTGCCGGCGACGATGTTGCCCCACTGGTCGGAACCGCCGATCTGCAGCACGCAGCCGTAGCGCTTGTTGAGTTCGGCGAAGTCGTAGCCCTGCAACAGGCTGTAGGAAAATTCGGTGTAGGAAATGCCCTGGTCTTCGCGCTGCAGGCGCTGCTGCACCGATTCCTTCTTGATCATGGCATTGACCGAGAAATGCTTGCCGATGTCGCGCATGAATTCGAGGCAGTTCATGCCGCCGAACCAGTCGTAGTTGTTGGCCATGATGGCGGCGTTGGCGCCGTCGAAGTTGAGGAAGGGCGCGACCTGGCCGCGAATCTTGTCCACCCAGCTGGCGATGACGTCCGGTGTGTTGAGCTTGCGCTCGGTGGCCTTGAAGCTCGGGTCGCCGATCATGCCGGTGGCGCCGCCGACCAGGGCGATGGGCTGGTGGCCGGCTTCCTGGAAGCGCTTGAGGATGAGCACCGGGACGAGGTGGCCGAGGTGCAGGCTGTCCGCCGTCGGGTCGAAACCGCAATAGAGCGTAAGCGATGCCTCAGTCAGCAGTTTGTCGAGCGCGGCGGCGTCGGTGATCTG
>CAZLPR010000203.1:3089-4310 GCA_964561415.1 uncultured Dechloromonas sp.
GGTGCCCAGCAAGGTCTTGCGCTTATTGCCGCCGTCGTCGGTGATCTGGGCGATCAGGCCGCGATCGTGCAGATCCTGAATGAGGGGCGATTGGTACATTGCTTTCTCCACGGAGCGGGCGCAGGTCGAGTCGAAAGCGCCAAAAATTAGGACCGGCGATTTTAGCAGAGCCCAATCGGATGCCACTGGAAAACGCTGTGGCGCGTCACTGGATGCGAATCATGGCCAGCCCGCTGAGCCGGACGGCGGGCCGACCGGCTTGCTGGCAGTTATTCAAAGGCCGATCTCCTGGGGCGGGATATAATCAACTTCCATCAAAAACAACGCCTTACTGATGACTCGAATCAAGATTTGCGGCCTGACGCGTGAAACCGATGTCGATGCGGCAGTCGCTGCCGGCGCAGACGCCATTGGTTTTGTCTTCTATCCAGCGAGCCCGCGTTACGTCACGCCGCAGCGAGCGGCGGTTTTGGCACGGCGGATTCCTCCTTTTGTCGATGTGGTCGGCCTCTTTGTTAACGCATCGCCGGATGTTGTGCGCGAGGTTTGCGCGGCAATTCCGATCAACCTCCTGCAGTTTCATGGCGATGAGGATGCCGCTTATTGCCGCCAGTTTGCCCGTCCTTATCTGCGGGCGGCCAGGGTGAGGCCGGAACTTGATCTGGTAGAATTCGCCGGCTCATTTTCCGATGCCCGGGGTTTGTTGCTGGATGCATTTGTTGACGGTTACGGTGGGGGCGGCCATGTCTTTGACTGGACGCTGATTCCGCCGAATCTGCCTGGCTTTTTAGTGCTTTCCGGCGGGTTGACCGCAGCCAATGTCGGTGACGCAATCGAACGCGTTCGGCCGGTTGCGGTCGACGTCTCTTCCGGGGTTGAAATGAGCAAGGGCATCAAGGATCACTCGAAAATCGCTGCCTTCGTGGCGGCTGTACGGAAAGCCGATGAATCAATATAACTTCCCCGACGCCCAAGGCCATTTCGGTCCCTACGGTGGTGTGTTTGTCGCTGAAACCCTGTTTGCGGCGCTTGAAGAACTCAAGGCGGCTTATGCCGCGGCCCAGATTGATCCGGCATTTCGCGCCGAATACGAGTACGAGCTGAAACATTTTGTCGGCCGGCCGTCGCCGATTTATCACGCCAAGCGCTGGTCGGAAATCCTCGGCGGCGCGCAAATTTATCTGAAGCGCGAAGACCTCAACCACACCGGCGCTCACAAGG
>CAZLPR010000204.1:0-4280 GCA_964561415.1 uncultured Dechloromonas sp.
GGCGGCGAACGCCAACGGGCGGCGATTGCCCGGGCGATGGTCAGCGAGCCATCCTGTCTGCTGGCGGATGAGCCGACGGGGAATCTCGACCGACAGACGGCGAATGTGGTTTTTGAACTGCTGCTGGAAAATGTGCGGGCGCGTCAAACCAGCCTGATTATGGTGACGCATGATCTGGAACTGGCCCGGAAGGCCAACCACGTTTTCAAGTTGGACGATGGCCGGCTGGTTTTCTGAACGCTGAAAGCGGATATATGCGCAGGGGGCCGCCAACTAATGACTAGCAAGGCCGTTGCTCGTCGAGACGGGCGACTTCCTGTTCAAAATTGGCTAGCGCGGCGCAGGCTTGCGGATTTTGCAGCTTCCAGATGTATTCGCAAACAATCGTAAAGTGGTTTTCAAGCGGAGTGTTTTTCAGTATCTGGCTAATTTGTTCTGCTTGCTGGCGGGCGGAAAATTTGTTTTTTGCCAGTTGATCGGCGAGCTCGGCCAGCATGGGCTGGAGTTTTTCTGAGTCAATGTTGCCGTTCGTTGTTGCCAGCGATTCCGGGCGATGGCGTGGCGGGATGGCTTTGCGTAGCGTGTTTAATAACTCTTCGACCTGGAGCGGCTTGGCAATGTGGGCGAGCATGCCGCTTTGCAGGCTGGCCAGCCGATCATGGTCCATCGCCGAGGCTGAGATGGCGATGACGGGAGGCGGGTTTTTTAGTCGTGCAATATGTTGAGCGGCTTCGTGGCCGGTCATTTCATCCATCTGGACGTCCATCAAAACGGCGTCGAAATCACTGTTTTCAACGAGTGTAATGGCGTCTTTGCCGCTGCGGGCGGACAGGGAAATAATGTTGAATTTTTTCAGGATGGCACCCAGCACAATCAGGTTGCTGTCGTGATCGTCAACGATGAGTACCCGGGCGCCGTGGATGGGGGCAGAGAGTTCGAGCAGGCGTTTGCCTTCAGCCTGCTGGGTTTCTTTGACTGGTAGCGCCGGGGTGTCGGCCGAAGTGCTGGCGGTCTGCAGTTTGATGCTAAAGCGGAAGGTGCTGCCCTGGCCTGGCGTGCTGTTAACTTCAATGTCACCGCCCATCATCCGGACCAGATTGCGGGCGATCATCAAGCCCAGCCCGGTGCCGCCATATTTGCGCGAGATCGACATGTCGGCCTGGGTAAAGGCGCTGAACAGTTTGCCGATTTGTTCGGGGTTCATGCCGATGCCGCTATCTTCGACGCTGAATTTGAGCGTAATTTCACCTTTTTTGCGTTGCTGGCAGGCGATATCCAAGCCGATGTGGCCTTGTTCGGTGAATTTGATCGCGTTGCCGATCAGATTGGTCAGAATTTGCCGGATGCGCAATGCGTCGCCGATCAAATAAGTCGGTGTGCCTTGAGCAATGTTCAACTGCCAATTCAGCCCTTTTTGCCGCAGGTTGACTTCGAAAAGTTGATGCACGTCGTTGATGACTTGCGGCAATTCAAAAAGGGTCGACTCGATTTCAAGAGCCCCGGCTTCGATTTTTGAGGTATCCAAAATCTCGTTGATCAATCGCAGCAAGGCTTTGGCAGAGTGGCTTATCTTGTTCAGATAGTCGAACTGGCCGGGCGTTAAATCGGTGTCGAGCAGTAGTGCGGACAGGCCAATAATGGCGTTCATCGGTGTCCGGATTTCGTGGCTGACATTGGCCAGAAAACTGCTTTTTGCCTGGTTTGCAGATTCTGCTGCCTGTATGGCACGGTACAGCTCGGTGATGTCGACACGGAAGCCGACAATATGCCCACTGGCTGTTTTCTTTTCCCTGATCTTGAGCCAGCGGCCATCCTCGATTTGCTGGATCAGTTCGGTGTTGCCTTGATGGTGCGCGGCCAGGCGTTCGGTGAGCCAGGCTGTTTCTTTGCCGACTGCGGCGGGGTACTGACCATGGTCCAGGCCATAGTGCAAAATTTCGGTGAAGCTTGCGCCGAGAATAATGGCCGGCGCGCTAATCGGGTAGGTAGCTTTGTATTGTTCGTTGAAGTACAAAAGCCGATCGTTTTCGTCATAGACCACGAAAGCTTCACCGATGGTGTCGATGGCTGATTTGAGTAATTCAGTCTGGATTTTTTTGTTTGCTTCGGATGCGGAAAGCTGCTGCAGATTTTGTTCGAGCGCGTTGATGCTCGCGAGTAATTTGCGCCGCTCGTCGCTGAGGTGCCAGTAGAAATAGAGCGCGGCGAAGCTGGATGCCCAGAGCAAGAGCAGCGCCGCCAGGCGTTGCCAGTTTTCCGGCCACCACTCTCTGTGCCATTCGTCGTCAGTGATGCCGACGACAATATAAAGCGCCGGATCGTCGAGTTTTCGGAGGGTGTAGAGCGCTGATTCAATTTCGGCAAAGCGATAATTGTTGTCGCCAGAAACGCTTTGGCCGGCGCTGATAATCTGCTGCCAGTGCGCCGCGTCGGCGAACGCCGGGTTTTGCGCCAGTAGTGCGCCCGAGGCCTCAAGTAGGGCGATTGGCGAGTTTTTTTCCCGGGGGAGGGATTCGATCCAGCGGCTTAATTCATTGAGCTTGTTGCTGCGGTCAACCGCTAAAAACTCGCTTTTTTGGGCGGCGAATTCGCGCTTGATGGACGCCTCAATCAGGCGGCTTTCCGCATTCAGCCGCTTGAGCGTGTCGCGCTTCAGGTGTTGATGAGAATCAGCGGCGTAATAGAGGGCGACAAACGCGGTGAATAGACAAAATAATAGATATAAAACGAAATCTCTCGCCTGAATGACACTTTTATTGAGCACAAAGTACCGTCATCAAGGTGATGTCGTCGTGGCCGCTGGGCATTTTTAGATGCTGGCGCAAGGCCTCTTTGATATGTTGAATGCGCGCTGCGGCGGGAGATGCGGCCAGGGTTTGCTCGAATTGAGTCATGCCAAATTCTTCAGCCGCCGGGTTTCTGGCTTCTGAAATTCCATCGGAATAAACAATCAGTTGCGTGCCGGGAAGCATGTGGATGGTTTCGGTTTCAAAGTCTTCAATGCTGCGACTGATCACTCCCAAGGGAATGCCGTGCGAGATGAAGCGCTGGGTAACTTCGCCGCGAGCGTCCAGCATCAGCATTTCCGGCATGCCGCCATTCCATAATTCGATGCTTTGTTGCGCTGTGTCGATACATAGCATGGAGACGGCAATGAAGCGGCCCGAGGGAAGGTTGTCGAGCAGGGTCCGGTTGGCGACGGCGAGAATCGAGCGTATCGGTGCGCCGCTATCGACCATCGAGTGATAAACGGTCAGTAAGGGCAGGGTAGTGATTGCTGCGGCCAGGCCGTGTCCGGTGGCGTCGGCGAGCAGCGCAAATATTTTGCCATCCGGCGCGGTGGAAATGCTCAGGACATCGCCGCTGAAGGTGGTGGCCGGCAGTGACCAGTGCTCGATAAAAATTCCGGCTGCCTGCGTTTCCGGCAGCCGGACTTGTCGATGTAAAACCTCTTGAGCCAGCTTGTTTTCACTCCTTTGCTGGGCTTGATAGGATTCCAGGCGCTTGTTCTTCTTGTTGATCACCTGTTCCTGGTGCTGAAGTTTCAGGTGCATGCTGATCCGCGCCTGAACGACATCCGGATTGATTGGCTTATGGATGTAATCCACCGCGCCGGCGAGCAGGGCGCCGGATTCGCTGTCGGCATCGGTTTTGGCGGTGACGAAGATCACCGGAATTTTTTGTGTAGCCGGATTGAGCTTCAAGGTCATCATCGTCTCGAAGCCGCTCATCTCCGGCATCATCACGTCAAGGAGAATGAGGTCTGGCGGGCTTTTGGCAATGATCGCCAAGGCCTCGCGACCGCTCAGCGCATAGCGGATATCGTAATTTTTGCTCAGGAGGGTGGCCAGTACGTCAATGTTTTCCGCAATATCATCAACGATCAGGATGGTTTTGTTTTTCATGGCGTTGCTTCCTGTGTTCTGTCTTAACGATCAATCAGTTTTTCGGCCGGAATACCGACTCGCACATTACCCCAGAGACGCCCGCCGACGAGTAGCGGCATGGCCAGATCGCACAGCACTTCCCCGGTATCGCGCAAATAGGTTTGCAGTAACAGCGGCGCTTCATTGGCCGCGGCCCTGAGTTCAGGCGGCCGTTCGAATTTTCGCCGGGTGCGGTTGCCGGCCAGGTCGGCTTCCGGATTGCCGGTAAGGGGCAGGGAGTATTTGCTGTTGTGGGCCGACAGGTAGCTGTCGCGGGTGACGCCGACGGCAAAAGCGGCGCCAGGAGTTTCGGCCAGGCAATTGTCGAGCAGGCGTTGACAGGCCGAGTCGTAG
>CAZLPR010000205.1:0-4275 GCA_964561415.1 uncultured Dechloromonas sp.
GGGGCATGACGACCAGACCAACCGCCGGGATGAAATTGGCCGGAGTTACATGGTCGACCGCAACATGCTCGCCGCGAAACATCAAGAACAGCACGGCAAAGCTGAAGACGAAATGCAGGCCAACTCCCAGCCACCAGAGCGTCAGCGCGACGCCAACATAGGGCGTGAAGACCAGCCACTGCGCGGCCAATACCAACAGGGCAATCGAAAACGTCGGGTAAAAATTGGCCTGCACCGGATGCATCATCGTCTGCAACGCGGCGGGGCGGAAAACCAGCCAGCGCATCAGCCAGGGCAAGGCCAGCAGTAGAAAAAGCCCGCTGTTCAACCAATGCAGCAATTCCGCCGGCAGCGCCAGCAGCGGCCAGTGCTGGCCAAGGCTGTGCGTCGTCAAGGCCAGTACGCCGGTGCCCATCACCGCCGCAAACCAGCCGGGCGCAAACGTGCGCGAGATGTCAGAAAACGAGGGGTACGCCATGATGGAATCCTTTGTGCCATGAAAATTAGCTTTTTCTAATTTTACCAATGAGCGCAAGGCTGAGGCTGCAAATGCGGCTTGTCATGGCACGCTGTGACGAAAAAACCCCAATCGAGAACATTAAATTCAGCCATAAACCCCATTTTTATTACCCTGGCCGGCAGCTTGGGATTCTTCGTCCAAGCTGCCAGTATTGCCAGCCTTCCTGAACTAACCGCCGTTCGGTGGAAAATCAGGCTTGTAAATCGATGCCCCCGTTGCTCCTGCCCTTGCGTTACACACCGCAGCAACGGCGATTTTCTTGCTATGGTGGCTGGCTGGGGCTCAGCGCATGTCTCGGTATGAAGAGGGGAGGGCGGGCGCGAGCAAGACTGTTTTCTACTCGACCCATTTTTCGAAACTTCCGGCAAGTCGTCGGGGTGAAGCAGGGTGATTCGGGCGGGCTGAATCGTGCCTCGTCAAGCTTGTCCGGCCTGCCTGATTATTCAATAAGCATCAAGCGTATCCGCTCCAGAACGGTAAGTTCCTGCCACGACGCCTGCGCTTTCCGCAACGATTCAAAACCCATCTCGGTCAGATAGAAAAAGCGCAGGTTCGGCACCCAATGGGGTTGATCGACCGGGGCACACCACCCGGTACGAATCATTATTCGGCCAATCACATCGGGGTAGGCCGTTCCGGGCACCAGCACAGGGTAGATTCTGCTCTGATTATTCCAGCTTTCGGTGCAGCGCAAAGAGCGAAACCACTCGGCGCGCTTGTCATCGTCCTCAAGATATTGCCGCGATAATTGCGGAATTCTGTATTCGACCACCATCAATTCGCCGCCGGCCATTGCCCGCAAGGCCCGCAACAGTTGATAGCGCGTCCCCGCAGGCATCTCGATAGAAATCCGGGCTGCGGGCAAATTTTCACGATGACTTGAGATAACCGCTCGCCGCGCCGGCCTCGGCGTTTTGTCCCTCGGCAAGAACTGCCGGCGTAAATGCTCCAGGGCAATAATCATCAGCATGGCTTAACCCTCCTCACCTCGGAAGCAGGCATCTGCAGGCCACCCGTTCCTGATGTTCGACCTATCGGGAAAACAACATCCAATTATTAGAAATTGCTCGGCCATTGAAAGTTCAACCGGGAATTCAGGTGGTGTCGGCAAGCAATGTCGGCATCAAGTTTGAAGTCCAACAGCGGGATGGCTGTATGCTGATCAGCAACGAATCAATCGCTAATTTCTGATGAAAAATCCCGTTCCCGTTATCGTCCTGGCCCAACTTTTCGGCACCTCATTATGGTTCTCGGCAAACAGCGCGGCAGATGATTTGATACTCAACTGGGGGATTGCACCGGCCGATATTGGCACGCTGACCAATGCCGTCCAGCTCGGTTTCATTCTCGGCACGCTAATCTTCGCCATCTCCGGCCTGGCCGACCGCTTTGCAGCAAGCCGCATCTTTGCCGTCTGCGCCGTACTCGGCGCCATTTTTAATGGGGCTTTTGCACTCCTCGCGACCAACATGAGCCTCGGGATGCCGCTACGTTTTGCCGTCGGCATCTGCCTGGCTGGCGTCTACCCGCTCGGCATGAAGTTGGTCGTCAGTTGGGTACCCGAACGCGCGGGGACCGCACTCGCTCAGTTGGTTGGCATGCTCACGCTGGGAACGGCGCTGCCGCATGGCATTCGTCTGGCCGGTAGCGGCTGGCCGTGGCAGGCCACAATTCTCGTTTCGTCAGGCCTCGCACTGATCGCTGCGGCAATGATGCTTCGGCTGGGTGACGGACCGCACCTGAAGCGTCGCCACGATGCACCGCCATTGCGCATGGGGCGAGTTTTTTACGCCTTTTCAGTGACTGAGTTTCGAGCTTCCGCGCTAGGTTATTTCGGCCACCAGTGGGAACTTTATGCATTCTGGACGCTGACTCCAGCGCTGCTTATACAAAGCGGCCTGGCCGCAGCACAAAGCCATGCACTTTCCGGGCTTTCGTTCTCCATCATCGGCATCGGCGCACTCGGATGCATTGTCGGCGGCTGGTGGAGTCAGCGCATTGGCAGTGCCCGAGTGGCTGCCAGCGCGCTGGCCATGTCCGCCTTATGCTGCGCCATTTTCCCGCTCACGGAGGGGTGGCCGGCCTGGGTGAAAATCTGTCTTCTGCTCCTTTGGGGAGCCACGGTGGTCGCGGATTCCCCTCATTTCTCAGCGCTCTCAGCCCGTGCCTGCCCACCTGAAATTGTCGGTAGCGCACTCGCTTTTCAGAACGCTATCGGCTTCGCCATCACCATGTTTTCGATCCATCTTGGCGCAAGCCGGGTGGCCGAATGGGGAACCAGTATCGCTTGGCTGCTCCTGCCTGGGCCACTCTTTGGGCTGATCGGGCTTTATCCGTTGTGGCGGCGTCGGTATGCGTCAGGGTAGTGAGCGCGCCTAGCGGCAAAATTCAGCCGCGGCCAGGCCTTGCGATAGCGCAATCGATTATCTCTTGAAAGTCGCTGCCGGCATGCCTATAAACAAATACGTTCGCATATTTTTATGCGGGCTATGGCCGCGATGGCAAATCGCCCAATCCACGGCTATTCCCCGGTGCTGCTATTTATCCTGAAGTCGCGGCGTTACCGGCATTTCATACAAATGCAAAAGGAGTAATCCACCATGACCCCCAGCCAGATTCTAATTACGACAAGCCTTGCCCTCTTATTCACGCCGACCGCCATGGCGGCCGATGCAACAATGCCGGAAAAGCCCGGCAAAGCGGCAATGCTTTCGGCCAGCGACCAGAAACTGGTCAAAAGTGCGATGCAGGCGGCGCCGAAAAAAGTTGGTGCGGCCGCCACTATTGTCGCCCCCGGCCCGGATGGCAAGATGCGCACCTTGCGCGAAGGAAGCAACGGCTTCACCTGCATGCCCGACAATCCGGTGACCCCCGGCCCCGACCCGATGTGCATGGATCAGGCCGCGTGGGAATGGGCCGGCGCCTGGATGGATCACAAAACACCGCCCGCCGGCAAAGTCGGGTTCATGTACATGCTGGCCGGCGGAACCGACGCCAGCAATACCGACCCTTATGCGACGAAACCGAGTGCCGATAGCCACTGGATCAAGACCGGACCTCACGTCATGATCGTCGGTGCCGAGAGCAGCTTCTATGACATGTATCCCAAGAGCGCCGACCCGGATACTGCCGTTCCTTATGTCATGTGGGCCGGAACGCCTTACCAGCATCTGATGATCCCGATCAAGTAAAGCGGTAACGGAAAACCCGGGGGCGGAAAGAACCGGAAATAAAAAGCCGCCGTCAGTTACCCGGCGGCTTTTGCTGCGGTCGACGCTTAAAAAGGGCTGAATTTTATTTCCCGCCCAAGGATTATTACGGAGATGAGCGGCCAGCGCGCCGTTCTCAGATTTAGAAAATCCCCAGGGCCGGGTTGAGTCCGGTACCGGAGCCTCAAGCTCGGGGCCGGCAAAACCTCTGGCGCCGCCGCCGGTTACTCAAATTATCGAAAAGTCGGCCCAGCTGACGGCGCTACCCGGTGTGATCTGGGCAAACAACTCGGCGGCGATAGCGCCTGTGCCGTCGGCATCGAAATAGAGCGCGCCGCTGGCCTTGTCATAGATGACCCGGTCGCTCGAATCGTGCGCTTCGGCGCCGATGTAAAACGCCGATGAGGCCAGGCGACCAGCAGCCAGGCCGGTGAAAAAAGCGTTTTCCAGATAAATGGTGTCGTCCCTGGACGAAAAGTCGGTAATCGTATCCACCCCGCTGTTGATCGCCGTATCGAAGACAAAAATGTCGCGACCGGAGCCGCC
>CAZLPR010000206.1:0-4025 GCA_964561415.1 uncultured Dechloromonas sp.
GAGCCGGCTCGCAGGGCGTCGCCGGTGCTGGATTTTTTGGCGCCGCGTTCGAAACAGTAGTTGTCGGGGTCGCGCGGTTTTTCTACGCCGAGCAGGTCGCAGAGGTCACTGAAATGCTGCTGTGCGCCGCTGCGTTCGGTGAGTTTGTTGTCTTTCCAGAGGGCGATAAAGGCGTCGGGCGTCATGCGGGATTGGTTTAATCAGCGGAGGGATGGCCGTCACCGATAATCGGGCAAGGCCATGACAATGGTTTGGGGAAGCCGCATGGTAGCGCAATGCCCCTGCCTTTGGCCGCCGCCTCGCGCCATGTATATGTGCAGATGCCCAACATGGACTAACTGACCGGCAAGGCCCGGCCCCCGAATACCCGCTGTTACCTTGACGCGCCAAGGAAAAGCCACGATTCTCCGAGGCTATGATTCCCGTCACCCTCTTCATTTGGCTGCTCATGGAGATTGCCAGTTACATGGCTTTCTCCCGTTACTGGTTCAACGCCTCCAGTGCAATGGCGGCGCTTGGCGCTGTCGGTGGCGTGCTCGGCGTCCGTGCCGGCATCGTTGCCCTGACCTGGGTCTTCGCTTACCGCTACGCCTCGCCAGCGCCCAAGCTTTCGCGCTGGCAAACGCTCCGGATGCTGCTCGGCGAATACCTTGCTTTTATCCTCACCTTTATCATCGTCATTCCCTTCGAGCGGCTGTGGATGCCGGCCGACCGTTTAGGCCCGGCGAAACTGCCGATTCTTCTCGTCCATGGCTACGGCTGCAGCCGCGGCGTCTGGTGGAAAATTCGCCGTGACCTCGAAGCGGCGGGCCAGACAGTGGCCAGCGTCAGCCTCGTCCCGCCCTACACCAGCATCGGCAAACTGGTGCCGCAACTGGCGAAGCGGATTGATCAAGTCTGCGCCGCGACCGGCGCCCAGCAAGTCATTTTGGTCGGCCACAGCATGGGCGGCCTGGCCTGCCGCTCTTATCTCGCCCGTCACGGCATCGCCCAGGTGGAGAAACTGATCACCATTGCCACACCGCATCAAGGCAGCGAACTGTCGCGCCTCGGCTTCGGCCAGAGCGCCCGCGAGATGGAGCCCGGCTCAATGTGGCTGCGTGACCTGGCCACCGAGCCAGTCAAAATTCCGATGATTTCAATCCGCACGCCGCACGACAACTACGTCATGCCGCAGGATAACCAGCGCCTGCCCGCTGCCGAAGATGTTGAACTCGCCGGCGTGGGCCACCTGGCTCTGCTTTACGCTCGGCGCACCAATAAATTATTGTTGCCGCATTTAAAAATACCATTAAAATGAGTAAAAAATTACATCTGATAAATATATGAAGCGAAATATCACACCCACTTCCATTGAGCGCCCGATGCGGGAAGATGATTTCATCGTTTCCAAGACGAGCCCCAAAGGCATCATCACCTACGGCAACCCGATTTTTATTGAGTTTTCCGGGTACACCGAAGCCGAATTGATTGGGTCTCAACACAACATCATCCGCCATCCGGACATGCCGCGCGCCGCCTTCCATCTGGCGTGGGAGACCATTTCAAGCGGCAATGAATTTTTTGCCTATGTCAAGAACATGGCCAAGGATGGCAGTTTTTACTGGGTATTTACCCATATCGCTCCCGACTTTGGCCCCGGCGGCAACATCATCGGCTACACCTCGGTACGGCGCTGCCCGAAACGTAGCGGGCTGGATAAAATCGAGCCGCTTTATCGTCAGATGTTGCAAGCCGAAAAAGCTGCAGGGGCACGGGACGCCATCGCGGCGGGGACAAAAGTGCTGGTTGATCTTCTGCAAAAAACCGAGATGGATTATGAACAGCTCATCTTCTCGCTTTAACCGCGCCTGGCTGGCGCTGCCGCTGATTGCGCTTGGCTTTGCCGCGGCCTTCTGGAATCCGTGGGCCGCCGCACCATTTCTGCTCCTTGCCATGCTCCTAATTGCTTTTGGCAATGGCCATACCAACCCTTCTTCCACCAGCGAACTCGATGCCATCTTGCGCAAAGTGGGTGATGGCGACCTGGCACATCGCTTGCCGCATGCCTTTGCCGACCCGGTGCAGGAATCAATCCGGATCAATCTGAATGCGGCGCTGGATCAAACCGAGACGACTTTCCGCGAAGTGCTCGGGGGTATGGCGGCAAGTTCGGACAATCGCCACTGGCGCCGCCTGCAGACAACCGGGGTCCATGGCAGCTTCAAAATGGTGCTTGAACAAGCGCAAAAACTGCTCGATCAAGTTAACTCGGCGCAGGAATCAATCGCCCTCGAAGCCCTGCTTTCCCGCATTTTCCTGCGCTCCGAACGCGGCCTTTCGATGGCGATTTCGCACGTCAATGAAGCGCTCGGCAAAGTTGGCTATCACGCCGCACAATCAGCCGAGCTATCCAGCAGTTTTGCCCAATCCGCCAACGCCATGTCAAATGCCGCGGACCGGATGTCGAGCGCGCTGGGCAGTGCCCAAAATGCAGCAGAAAGCGGCACCGAGGCACTTTCCACCCTGACGGTCAAAGCCGATGCCATCAAGCACCTGACGGGAAAGATCAACGCCGTCGCCAAGCAAACCAATTTGCTGGCATTGAATGCGGCTATCGAAGCGGCCCGGGCTGGCGAAGCCGGGCGCGGTTTCGCCGTCGTCGCCGATGAAGTCGGCAAACTGGCCGATCAATCACAGCGTTCGGCCGAAGAAATCAGCGGCGCGATCATGGCAATGAGCCTAGCGCTGGAATCGGTCGTCATCCAGATCAACGGGCTCAATAATTCAGTCTCCAGCGCCCGCGACACGGCGCTGGAATTTGGCCATGAACTGTCCAAATCAGCCACCTCAGCCGATCAAGTCAGCGAATTTGCCGCCCAGATCGGCAGCGGCGCGCAACGTATGGAATCCTCAATGAATCTGGTCGCCACGGCGCAACGGGCCCGTTCTGACGTGAGCGCGATTTTGCATGGTCAAGAAGTGGTCATCGATAGCCTGTCTGAAATGGAACTGAAGGCGGTTGAAATCGCCCATTCGCGCAAATGGCTCAAAGGCAGCGCTGATCGCGAAGCCTTGATTCAAATCTACGATTCATTGTTTGCCAGCATCGAAGATCGGATCAAGTAAGGCCGAGGCAATCACGGCACCGTGACGATAAAAGCAACCGCCAATGCCGCGGTCAACCGTAAAAAACGACCCAAAATGGCGGTCATCACTTGGGTTTAGTAGGTATCCTCTGCCCGCATTCCTTCCAGCGAACGTTTCATCTGCGCCATTGATTTATCCATAGCAAATTTCAAGACCTGCCATTTTTCACCGTCAACCAAACGCATTTCCGCGAAGGCCTGATCGGCATTTTTTTGCTCTTGCTCAAGCTGAGCAATTTGCACCTCAAGCTCGCGCTTGGCACGCGCGCTCGCCGTTGCCGCATTACGCTTCAGCGCACCGATTTTGGCATTCAATACCGCTTTGTCGTGACCCGCTCTGGCCATGAATTCAGCACGCTGTTGTACGGCCTGGCTGGCCAGCGCATCCGACCACGCCGAGCCATCCTTGCCAGCCTCACGTGACCCTGTCTTTGGCAGATCGATCTCGTTTTTCCTGTCGCACGCCCCGGCCGTGAATGCAGCGAGAAATAGTGCGGGATAAAGGTATTTCATCATGCCCTCCATCTCAGTCAAAACAAGTTTGACTATAGAGAGAAGGCTGCCCCCAGCCGATCATCCAAACCGCGTATTTTTACTAAGCGCAAATCTGTATTCAGCCACCCACCGGCCTCATGGCGCCGATTACCGCGGCATCCACGTTGTCGATAAAAGTGAATTCAAGCTTCCCCTTGGCCTCCGGCGGGACATCTTCCAGATCGCGCCGATTACGCGCCGGCAAAATGACGCGCCGAATGCCGGCGCGCATCGCGGCGAGCACTTTGTCCTTGATCCCACCGACGGGCAGCACTAGCCCGCGCAAGCTGATTTCGCCGGTCATCGCGGTATCGCTGCGCACAACGCGTTCAGCAAACAGCGACGCCAGGGCGATAAAAATCG
>CAZLPR010000206.1:4042-4270 GCA_964561415.1 uncultured Dechloromonas sp.
CCATCCTTGGGAATGGCGCCGGCCGGAATATGAATGTGCACATCGCTTTTCTCGAAACAGGCGATATCGATTCCCAGGCTCTCCGCCCGCGTCTTGACCAGCGTCAGCGCCGCCTGGGCGGATTCCTTCATGACATCGCCCAGTTGCCCGGTCAAAATCAACCTCCCCTCGCCCGTCATGCGGCTCGCTTCAATGAACAAAATATCGCCGCCCACCGGGGTCCAGGCC
>CAZLPR010000207.1:0-4262 GCA_964561415.1 uncultured Dechloromonas sp.
GAAGCAGGGCGAATGCCGGCTTTAAGTCAAATGCGGTTCAGGCTTCGGCGCAAGCCGCTTCACGCTGCCCGGCCTCGACCGTGGCCTGCACGGCATCGAGGAACTCGCGCCCCCAGCGATGCACATCGTTGTATTCGACAATATCGAACAGCGAACGCATTCTCGACTCGGCCTCGGCAGCTTCCATGTTGATGCCGAGCAGCAGCTTGTCGCGCAGATCGCTCGGGTCATGTGGATTGGTCAGCACGGCACCATGCAGTTCGGCTGCCGAGCCAGCGAATTCCGAAAGCACCAACACCCCTGATTTTCCGCTCAGTCCCTGGGTCGCGGCGTATTCCTTGCCGACCAGATTCAAACCGTCACGCAGCGGCGTAATCCACATCAAATCGGCTTCGGCGTACCAGGCGACCACCTCTTCGAACGGCAGGGCGCGGAAGAAAAAGCGGATCGGCGTCCAGCCGACGCTGGCGAAGCGGCCATTGACCCGTCCGACTGCCTGCTCGATCTGCACCTGCAGCTCGTCGTAAATGGTCATTTCCTTGGCGGCCGGAACGCAGACGGCGACCAGGGAAATCTTGCCCAAAAGCTCGGGATGTTGTTCCAGCAGATCGCCATAGGCGCGGATTTTTTCCAGCGTGCCTTTGGTGTAATCGAGCCGCTCAACCGACAGAATGATTTTTTTGTCGGCCAATTCATTGCGGATAGCCGCCCGGCGCGGTGCCGTTTTCGGATGATTCAGCGCCTCCCGGATACGCGTCATATCGAGTCCGACCGGATGCGCGCCAAGGCCGATCCGCCGTCCGTGCACTTCAATGGCGGCCGTCATGGTATCGAGGCCGAGGGCGCAACCGTAGGAAAGAAAGCGCGGCGCGCAGTTCTTGCGCTCAAGGATTTTCAATGGCGCGACGCCGAGCGCCACATCGACGAAATTCTCCGCCTGGCGCGGAATATGGAAGCCGATGTAATCGCATTGCAGCAGGCTGCCAATGATCTCGCGGCGCCAGGGCAGGACATTGAAGACATCGGAGGAGGGAAAATAGGTGTGATGGAAGAAGGCGATTTTCAGATCCGGCCGCAGTTCTCGCAGGATCGCCGGCACCATCCACAGGTTGTAGTCGTGAATCCATACCGTCGCCCCTTCGGCCGCTTCGGCCGCCGTTCTTTCGGCAAATTTGCGGTTGACCGCAACAAAGACGCGCCAGTCTTCTTCACGAAAGATGGCGCGCTCCCAGAAGGTATGCAAAGTCGGCCAGAAAGCTTCTTTCGAGAAGCGCTTGTAGAAAATATCCACTTCATCCTGCGACAAGGCGACGCGGGCGGCGACCAGGCCGGGATGGTTTTTTCGATCGACCGTGGTGTGCACTTCAAAAGGCGTGGCGCTGGCTGCGTCGTGAATTCCCCAGGCCACCCAGGAGCCGCGGGTGTCGCCCCGGAAGAAAGAGAGCAGGCTGGGAATAATGCCATTCGGTGACTTTGGCCGCTGGCGAACAATTTTGCCGTCAATCCGCGACTCTTCATACGGCAGGCGGTGATAAACCATCAGCAAATCGGCATGGCCGGTTGCCTGCGGGTCGGAAGCCAGATCGACCGCGCCCTGCCCAAGCAGGGAAAAATGCATGATCGCTTCAAGAATGCCGCCGCAGCCGGTTTTGCTGGCATGCAGCACATGCCCCTTACCCTGCGTTGCCTCAAGCAAGGCAGCCTCCGAATCGCCGACACAAACGCCGGAAAAACCCACGTCGTACATCGACAAATCGTTCAGCGTATCCCCGGCGACCAGCACCGTTTCCGGCGCCACGCCCAGATGCGCGACCAGGGCCGCGAGCGTGCTGCCCTTGTTGACGCCGCCGGGCAGAATATCAAGATAGAGATCGGCCGAATAAAGCACATCGCAACCAAGCGCCCGCGCCGCCTCGGCGATGCCCGGCGTCACGGCATCGGCCGCGCAATGGTAGGAGCAGCGCCGCTGTTGCGGCACGCTTTGGCGCTCCAGACCGGGGAAGGGCAACATCGCTTCGGCGGCACTGCGTTCGCCCGGCCAGCGCTGTTCAATATCAGCCTGAATCGACACGATGGGCTGCAAAGTGTTGCCATCGACAATGGTCGCGCCGACATCGCAAATAATGTAATCGGGAATTGGGATGGTCGGATCGGAAAGCAGGGGCAACACGACCTCAAGGCCGCGCCCGGTGACGAACACCAGTTGAATGTCCAAGCCCCCGGAAATCAGCTGATAGAGGTTCTGGCGAAAGTCCGGGTGCCCGGCGAGAAAGGTGCCGTCGAGATCAGTGGCAAGCAACATGGAAAATCCTCCTGATGTGCAATGCGGCCAGCCTGGCGCCGGCCGAGTCATGCGAAAAAGCTGGAATGGATGCAACTTGCCAAGGCCCGCGAAAGTCGGAAGCGACACAGGGGCTGTTGCGATGGGGGAATGAAATCCCGCCACACGGCACGAACATAGCCGTTACACAACAGGCAAAGCACTAATTGCAAGGCAATTTAATAAACCGCCTGAAGCATGCCAAGTACAAAAATTAATGATTGATTTATATGGATAATTTTTGTTCGAGGCGTGATTAAAGCATAGAATTGCTTTGCTAAGCAAAACAATATCGGCATTAAACCTCTGCCAACTAGCCAAAAATCGACCATCAAGACAAGGACTTGACCGGCATGGAAAGCCCGGCAAAAAAATCATGAATGAACTGAACAGCCTGCTTTCGAGCGATTTCATCGCTCGTTTTGCCACCCCCTTGCGCATCCTGTTAATCCTCATTTTGGCGATCGTTGCCCAGGGGCTGACGCAACGGGTCTTGCCGCATTTTCGCGAGTTCATCGCCTCCCGCCAGTCTTCGGTCGATGACATTCAGCGGACGCGAACGCTATCGCGGGTGCTGCGCTACACCTTGACGGTCAGCATCAGCGCGGTCGCCTTTATCCTCATCCTTGGCGAATTCGGGCTTTCCGTCGCGCCGCTGCTCGGGGCGGCCGGTGTGGCCGGCCTGGCCGTCGGTTTTGGCGCGCAAAGCCTGGTCAAGGATTACTTCACCGGCTTCTTTTTGTTGCTTGAAAACCAGATCCGGATTGGCGACGTCGTCGAAGCGGGCGGCAAAACCGGCGGCGTCGAGGAACTGACTTTGCGCTATCTGCGCCTGCGCGACTATGACGGCCGCGTGCATTACATTCCGAACAGCCAGATCACCGTCGTCACCAACATGAGCCTTGGCTTCGCCTATTCGGTCATCGACATCGGCGTCGCCTATGGCGACCGGGTGGTCGAATTAATGACGCGAACCGGCGATGCAATGCAGCAGAGTGAGGCCTTTAGCGCAAAAATTCTGGCGCCCATCGAAATCGCCGGGGTCGAGCAATGGGCCGATTCGGCAGTCATTATCCGTTGCCGCTTCCGCGTCCTGGCGGGTGAGCAATGGGGCGTCAGACGCGAATACTTGCGCCGGGCGAAACAGGCTTTTGATCGCGAAGGCATCGAAATTCCCTTCCCGCACCTGAAAATCATCTCGCCAGCCAGCACGCCCCAAGGGCCGGCGTCGACTTGATCAGTCGCTGGCCGCAGCGATCAGCGCGGCTTTGGCCGGCGTCCACTGCCGGCGGCTGACCGGCAATTTTTCCGGCACGCCGCGCAACAAGGCCCAGCCGTAGGCATCGACCTCCTCATTGGCGACTTTTTCGAAACCGGCCAGCGCCGACTTCGCAACGAGCACAGCACGATGCAGGCGAATGAAACGCTCGGCAAACTCGCTTTCAAGATGCGTCAGCGCCTCGTCGAGCAGATATTCGCGGTCAACCGTGCGGGCGGTGACATATTTCAGATCCGCCTTGAAATAGACAATTTCGACGACCGGCACCAGCAGCAGGCGGCCGCGTTCGTGGCCGGCCGCTGCCGCGGATTGCCCGGCCAATACTCGAAAGCAGCGCACCATCAGGGGCTGGCGAGTCCGTGTGAATTTTTTGCAGCGCCGTCAGCAGGCGCTGGGTGCGTACTGGCTTGAGCAGGTAATCCAGCGCGTTGAGATCAAAGGCCTGCACCGCGTAATTGTCATAGGCGGTGGTGAAGATCGGCGCCGGCGGCATCCGGGAAATCGAATTTTTCGGCCAGATCTTTCAGCTCATCCGGGGCGGAGTTGAACCGATCCTTCAGGAGCGCCGGATCCTGAAGGTTCTGGAGGCTCTGGAAAAGGAGAAGTATATTTCAAAAGATACTTTCCAACAGCTCCGGGAGGCGTATATTTTCCTCCGTAATA
>CAZLPR010000208.1:0-4260 GCA_964561415.1 uncultured Dechloromonas sp.
CGTTGTTTCCGGGTAGAGCCGAGCCGTTGTAGTGTCCGAGCGATGTTTCGGGGCTTAGGTTCGGGGAATTGGTTTCAACAATAGCGTTAGCTATTCCGAGCTTCGGTACCGAAAGCGTAAAAAATTTTGCTACCTCGGCCTTATCTTCTTTTCCGGTAGTGTTCTTTTCGTCCAATTCTACGAATTCAAAATCGCTGAACCCTGTGGCAATACCAAGCACGCTACTTCTCATGGGCTTAGAAACCTCATCCTGCGTTTTAAAGAAAACAAGAGGGACGATAACTTGCGTTCCTAGTACAAGAAATCCCAAAGACATCAAAAGCCCCGACAATATTTTGGATTTGAAATAAAAATCATAATTTACCGTCTTATATATAGGGTCGTTTGAATGATCTTTGATGTATTTTCTGGGTCCGGTTCTGATCGGCATTACTTAGAGTTTAACACTTTCTCCACGGCCAAAGTTAGCATAACCTCGGGGTTTATCTCTCCAATTTTGGATTTTAGATCCAGGTTATAAAACTCTTTGAACATATCTTTTACTCCATCTTCGGTGTATTTTTCGAGAAAATTTTTTTGTTTGGAACGTACGTAAGGGCTCATTCCTGAAGAGGACGGGCTTTCAAACTTGACCTGAGCCAGCGCTGCCGCCAGGGTTGCCTGCGTACATGCCTGCAGGTTGTAGGCATCCAGTTGCGTCAGCGTCTGCGCCATCTGCTCGCGATTGATCATCAGATATTTCTCGGCGCTGCCCCGGCGCCCCGGCCCCTTGCGCCCGAGCTTGACCTCATTCAGCTCCAGGTATTCGTCCAGACAGGCCGCCACCTCGTTCAACTGAGCAAGCAGTGCCGGCTGATCGAACCGGGCATCGGCGGATTTTCGCAACTCGTCGTAAGCCTGCTCGGCCTGGTGCACCACGTTGGTCAGGTGAAGCAGACCATAGGTCCGGGCATTGCCCTTGATCGTATGCATATTCCGGAACAGCTGGGTTACCAGTTCGGGCGAAGCGGTTGCGGCGCCCGCCAGCAAGGCCTCGTTTTCAGCAATGAAGTTTTTTGAGCCGGCGACGAACTCATGAAACTTTTCCTGATTGACCTTCAATATCTGGCCGATCATTTCCAGTTCGCGCTTCTGGTGTTCCGATTCAGCCTGCAATTGCCGCAGTTCCGTGACATCGCGCACACAAACCATCAGCTTCTCGACAACGTCGCCTGTATCGCAGATAGGCGCCCAGGTCATTTCAAGTATCTTCTCGCGCCCGTCGGGCATGGGCTTCCGGGCTTCCAGCGGCAGCAGGTGTGAATTGAATTCGAAATTCATCACATCTTCGCCAATACAGGCCGCAATACTCGCTTCCAGCTGCGCGCGGGCATCGGCCCCCAGCGCGGTGCCGTCGAAAAGCAAAGCCAGGGCTGAGGAGCCGCCCAGATCAGCCGCCTCGAAAATACTTTCCAGGTAGGCCGAATATTCGGGATGGATGCTGCCATCACCGACGATGGTCAATATCCCCTGCGGCAGATTCTGCAGCATGCCATTGATATCGTTGGTCTTTTCATGCAGCTCGGCGGTCCGCTGGGCGAGGTTTTCAGCCATCAGGTTAAAACGCTCGCCGACTTCACCGAGTTCATCGCTGGAGCTGACTTCGACACGCGCCCCGAGGTTGCCGGCGGCCATCGTCCCGACCGCATCGGAAAGCCCATTGATGCCGCGCATGATGGAAATATAGGCGGCAAGAAACCCGGCCAGCACACAGAGCAAGGCCAGGGCAATCGCGCCGATCACCAGGTCACGCTGCAGCTGCAATACGGTCAGCCGCTCGAGCAGCATGGAATCTGTCGCTTCGGCCAGCATCCCGGCCGAAAGCAGGGTTTCAGCCAGCGCCTTTTCTGATATGGTTAGATAAGCTTCAGGCGTCATGCCATAGTCCGTGGTATCCAGCATCTTGATCGTGATGGCTTCCTGGAGACTGGAAAAGGCCGTGTTCAAATGCCCGCTGGCATCATCCAGCGTTGCCGCCAGCATCGGATGTTCGCCCCCCACCTTGCGCAGCGTATCGATGCTCCACATCACCAGCGTATCCAGGTTGCCTCTAAGCAGGATCAGATCGCTGCGACGACTGCCGCGCACGCTTTGCTTGATCAGGACCACCGTACCGATGCCGGCGGCGCGACCGCCAGCCTCCACCAGACCCGGCATATGACTGGTCATGACATCGAGCAGGCGGCTACCGGCGACATCGCCATCGCTGAGCAGGCCATATTTGCCGTTCGCCGCATCGAGTTCGCCACGCAGATTGCTGCTCAAATCGGCGAGGCCCGAAGCATCCGCCGCAGCGATTTGCTTTGCGATTGCATCCCAGCGCCCCAGCCATTTGCCATCGGCGACCTGCTCCTCGAGCCGCAATCCGCGCTGTGCAGCCGCCTGGCGCAGATCGTTCAGGGCATTCAAACTGCTGGCCTGGCGCATCGGCAAGCGTTTGATCAAAGAGTCATCGCCCTCCTGAATCCCTTCCGCCACGGCCGACAGCTGATACAAGTTGCTGAGCAGCGCCAATGCGGGCAGTTGGACATGCAGGGCGGCGCGCTCCTGCCCAAGGTTCTCAACCCGTTCGTTAATCGCCATCAGCAACAGACTGGTCACGGCGAGCAAAGGAAGACCGAAAATGAGCGCCGTGCCGCGCAATTTATTACGGAAGGACAGTCGGCCAATAAGCTGAACAACGGGCTCGAGCAATTTCATGGGTGAATTCCGTTAGCAGAGGCAGCGAAAGGTAGCGACACTCTGTTGCAGAATCATTACTCGCCCCCAGCCCGCCCCCCAGCGCCTCCGCCACACGCCATCCCCGAGGCATCATTGGACCGGAAAGATTGATCAGCTTCTGGCTGGCGCGGACCTTTCTGCCCATCCGCAATCGATTCGGCATAGCCGTACCAACCGGACAATATTTTTTACTCGCACCGAGCGCCGACTAGCCGATGCAGGAGTTTTCTGATGTTTCATGACTGACGGCAATCTGCGGCGGGAAAACTGCTCGAATCCGGCTGATTCTTGTCGTCGCCAGTCAAATGCCGCGGTCGACTGGGAAAAAGGCATAAAAATGGCGCATCGTTGAATGCGCCATCTTGTTGAATTCTGTTTCACAGCCTGGCAGTCAGCGGGCCGGCTGAAAAAATAGGCTGTTTTTGGGCGTCGACCGCAGGCAGCCAAGGTTTCGGGCAAAAAAACCCGAAAACTTGACTCTACCGGCCTGTTTTGCCCCTGTTTCCCATCAGGCCAGCGTCGGCACAACCACGGCAAACAGGTCACCCAGCATGGCCAGGCTGGCCCGCTGCAAAACCTCTGCCGGGACGACGCCGCCATCCGCTGCCGGCAGGTCGCGGGGGGCGGTGGCATTGCCAACCACCGTCACCTCGAAACCGAGATTGAAGGCGCCGCGAGCGGTCGAGTTAACACACATATGGGTCATGAAGCCGGCCAGAACAACGCTCTTCAGACCCGCCTTGCGCAGTTGTTGCTCAAGATCGGTAGCAACGAAAGCGTTCGGATAATTCTTGACGATCACCGGCTCACCCGCCGTCGGCGCAACGGGGGCGGCAATGGCGCCGATCTCGGCGTGAATGTCGTAGGGCGACCCGGAGCCGGCATCGTGCTGGATATGGAAGACCGGCACGCCCAGTTGGCGGGCCCGTTCAAGCAAGCGGCCAGCCTCCTCAAGCGCTGCTTCGACGCCGCTCAGTTTCATGATGCCTTCGCGGTAGGTGTTCTGGCAGTCAATCAGGATCAGCCCCGACTGGCTCAAGTCGGCAGCGCTTCCGGGCAGGCCGGCAATGTTGCGCAAAGTAGGTGGGTTGGTCATTATTCGCATTCCTGCAAGGTTGATAACGGCACAAAGATTAAGCCACCCGGAGATGTGCCGAAATGAATAAAACTGCATTACCCGCCTGCAATTTTGCCGACCGCCTGGACTGGAACGATCTCCGCTACGCCCTGGCCGCAGCCCGCAGCGGCTCTCAGGCGGCAACTGCGCGAACACTGGGCGTCGATCAGACGACTGTTGCGCGCCGCTTGCGAGTACTTGAGAAAGAGCTCGGCACCCCGCTTTTTGAACGGCTCAAGGGCCAGATGGTATTGACCGCGGCCGGCATGGTCCTCGTGCAGCGCGGCCAACGCATCGAGCACGAAATCGCCGCCCTCGGCCATCTGGCGGCCGACACCCAGGCCCTGGTCCAGGGCGTGATCCGGATTACGGCGGTCGACGCC
>CAZLPR010000209.1:0-4229 GCA_964561415.1 uncultured Dechloromonas sp.
GTCCGGCAAGAACGACGGCAAGGTAATCACTCGCTTTCCACCCGAGCCGAACGGTTATCTGCACTTCGGGCACGCCAAATCCATCCTCCTCAACTTCGGCCTCGCCGAGCAATTCGGCGGCCGCTGCCATCTGCGTTTTGACGACACCAATCCCGAAAAAGAAGAGCAGGAATATGTCGATTCGATCATCGACGCCGTACATTGGCTCGGCTGTTCCTGGGAAAAGGACGGTGAAACCAATCTTTACCAGGCCTCGAACTATTTCGACTGGATGGCGCAATTTGCCGAATACCTGATTTCCGCCGGCCACGCTTACGTGGATAGCCAGAGTGCCGACGAAATGCGCGCCAACCGCGGCACGCTGACCCAGCCGGGCAAGGATTCGCCGTTCCGCAGCCGCAGCGTGGCCGAGAACATGGATCTGTTCAAACGCATGCAGGCCGGCGAATTTGCCGACGGCGCCCACATCCTGCGCGCCAAAATCGACATGAGCGCGGCGAATATCAACCTGCGCGACCCGGCCATCTACCGCATCCGCCACGCGACGCACCACAACACCGGCGACAAGTGGTGCGTCTACCCGATGTACACCTTCGCCCATCCGATCGAGGATGCGCTGGAATGCATCACGCACTCGATCTGCACGCTGGAGTTCGAGGATCAGCGCCCGTTCTACGACTGGCTGCTCGAACGTCTGGCCGAAGGCGGCCTGTTGCAGCGCCCGTTGCCGCAGCAGATCGAGTTCTCCCGCCTCAACCTGACCTATGTCGTTTTGAGCAAGCGCAAGTTGATCCAGCTCGTTGAAGAAAAGCACGTTGCAGGCTGGGACGATCCGCGCCTGCCGACGCTGGTCGGCGCCCGTCGGCGCGGCTATTCGGCTGAAGGTTTCCGTCTGTTTGCCGAGCGCATCGGCGTCTCCAAGCACGATTCGCTGATCGATTACGTGCTGTTTGAAGAGGCCATGCGCGAAGTGATGAACGAATCCGACCAGCGCCGCATCGCCGTTCTCGATCCGCTCAAGCTGATTATCGACAACTACCCGGCCGCTCAGGTCGAAGAATGTCACGCCCCGAACCACCCGCTGCACCCGGAACTCGGCCAGCGCGCCATCCCCTTCAGCCGCGAGCTGTGGATCGAAGCCGAAGATTTCATGGAAGTGCCGAGCAAGGGTTACCGCCGCCTTTTCCCCGGCAACATGGCACGCCTGCGTTACGGCTATGTGGTCGAATGCACCGGTTGCGACAAGGATGCAACCGGCAGGATTACGGCGGTGCACTGCAATTACTTGCCCGAAACCAAGTCCGGCACGCCGGGCGCCGACAGCGTCAAGGTCAAGGGCAACCTGCACTGGGTTTCCGTCGCCCACGCCTACGCTGCCGAAATCCGCCTTTACGAGCGCCTGTTCAAAGTCCCCGCCCCCCGCGCCCGCCGGATCTGGAGCGCGACTTCCTCGACGATCTCAATCCGGCCGCCAAGCAGACCATCACGGCGCAACTCGAAGCCTGCCTCAAGGAGGCCAAGCCGGAAGAGCGCTTCCAGTTCGAACGCCACGGCTACTTCGTCGCCGACCGCGTTGATTCGCGGGATGGCACGCCGGTGTTCAATCGGGCGGTGACGCTCAAGGATACGTGGTCCAAGTAAGCTGCCGGCACTTTCTTCCGCCATGAATCGTCAGGCCATCCTCCAGCTACTCCAGGCACAGCAGCCAGAACTGCTAGCAGTTTACGCCTTTGGCAGCCGCCAGCAGGGCAACGCCCGCCCAGACAGCGATCTCGACCTGGCCATCCTGGTCGCCGGCTATGCCGACCCGCTGCAGCTATGGGAAACCGCCGGCCAGTTGAGCGAAATTGCCGGCTGCCCGGTAGATTTACTGGATTTTCGTGCGGCCTCAACGGTAATGCAGCACCAGATCATCAGCACTGGCGCGCGCTGGTGGGCAAAAGATAGCGCAGCGGCGATCTACGAAGCAGCCATTCTCAGCGAAAAAACCGAGCTTGATCAAAGCCGCACGGCACAATTCACTGATGATTTCATCACCGACAAAACAGCAATCATCGATCGTTGCGTTCGGCGTGCCCGTGAGGAATACAACAAAGACACATCGAGCTTTTCAATCAACTTAACCTGTCAGGATGCCGCCATGCTTAACATTCTGCATGCTTACCAAGCCACGCTAGAGATCGGGCAACACCTGATCCGCCGGGAAAAACTGGGCGTTCCACAAAGTTCGCGCGACGTTTTCACCTTGCTGGCGCAAGGTGGCTTGATTGAGATGACGTTGGCCGACAAGCTCAAACGCATGGTCGGCTTCCGCAACATTGCCGTGCACGACTACCAGACCCTGCAACTGCCCATTACCGTCAGCATCATCGAAACTCACCTCGACGACTTTCTGCAATTCACCCAAACCTTGCTGCAACATGACGCGGCAATGCCCAAGAAATAAGCATGCGTAACATCGAACAACTCGGCCAGGTTTTCACCCCGCCCAGCGTCGTCAACTTCATGCTCGACCTCTGCCAGAACAAGGGCCGGGTGCTCGAACCATCCGCCGGCGACGGCGCTTTCTTCCAGTTATTAAAAGAGCGGCAGGCCGAATGCGTCGGTATCGAGATTGACCCCAAGGTTGCCCCGGCCGGGGTCGAAGTCGGCGATTTCTTCGCTTATCCGCTCAGCGAGCAGTTCGACAGCATCATCGGCAATCCGCCCTACGTGCGTTTTCAGGATGTTGCGGTCGACACGAAAAAACAGCTGAAATCGAAGTTGTTCGATGCGCGCAGCAATCTCTTCCTGTTCTTCATCGAAAAGTGCGTCCACCACCTCAAGCCGGGCGGCGAGCTGGTTTTCATCGTGCCGCGCGAATTCATCAAGCTGACCTCGGCGCGCAAGCTCAACGCCTGGCTCTACGCACAAGGCAGCATCACACATTTTTACGAAACCGGCGACCAGCGGGTCTTTGGCGAACACACGCCGAACTGCGCTATTTTCCGTTTTGAAAAAGGCCGGATGGATCGGCAGATGGACGATGGCCGCCGCTTTGTCGAAGTCGACGGCCAGCTGATGTTCCTGCGCGAAAACTACAGCATCCGCTTCGCCGATCTGTTCACGGTCAAAGTCGGCGCCGTTTCCGGGGCGGACGAAATTTTCACCCACCCCAAGGGCAATATGGAATTCGTCTGCTCGAAGACCGTGGAAACCGGCGAAACGCGCCGCATGCTCTACGGCATCAAGCATCCACATCTCGACAAGCACAAAGAAGCGCTGCTCGCCCGCCGCGTCCAGACTTTCAACGAAAGCAACTGGTGGCAGTGGGGCCGCGCCTTCCCGATCAACAACCATCCGCGCATTTACGTCAATGGCCGGACGCGCCGGCCTGAGCCGTTTTTCCTGCACGACTGCAACAGCTTCGACGGCGCCATCCTCGGCCTGTTCACCAAAAACCAGCGCCTGCCGCGCCGCGAGCTGATCGAATGCACGCTGCTGCTGAACAAGGAAGTGGACTGGCAGGAACTCGGTTTCGTCTGCGACGGCCGCTTCCTGCTCACCCAGCGCAGCCTGCAAACCTGCCTGCTGCCGGAAAAATTCGCCCGTTTTCTCCCGTCTGAAAAAGCCAAGGACGCCGCATGACTTTTATCGAACAACTCGCTGCCGCCTGGCAGAAAAACAATTCCCTGCTCTGCGTCGGCCTCGATCCCGACCCGGCCAAGTTTCCCGTGCATCTGCACCATCGCGACGATGCTATTTTTGCTTTCTGCGCCGCCATCGTCGATGCGACGGCCGATCTCGTCTGCGCCTTCAAGCCGCAAATCGCCTACTTCGCCGCCCATCGCGCCGAAGACCAGCTCGAAGCGCTGATCGCCCACATTCACGCCAAGCATCCCGGCATCCCGGTCATTCTCGATGCCAAGCGCGGCGACATCGGCGCCACCGCCGAGCAATACGCCAGCGAAGCCTTCGCGCGCTTCCAGGCCGATGCCGTCACGGTCAACCCGTATATGGGCCGCGATTCGGTCGAGCCCTACCTGGCCTATCCGGACAAAGGCGTCATCCTGCTCTGCCGCACCTCGAACCCCGGCGGCTCCGACCTGCAGTTTCTTGAAGTGGGCAACAGCGGCGGGGAAAAACTCTACGAACGCGTTGCCCGTCTCGCTGCCGAAGCATGGAACACGAGCGGCCAGATCAGCCTCGTCGTCGGCGCCACCTTCCCGACCGAAATCGCCCGCGTCCGC
>CAZLPR010000210.1:0-4188 GCA_964561415.1 uncultured Dechloromonas sp.
GGTGATCAGGCCGGACAGGCCGATGATGTCCACCTTGTGTTCGCGGGCCGCTTTCAGGATGTTGTCGCAGGAAACCATGACGCCGAGGTCGATGATGTCGTAGCCGTTGCAGCCGAGGACGACGCCGACGATGTTCTTGCCGATGTCGTGCACGTCGCCCTTGACCGTCGCCATCAAGATTTTCCCCTTGCTGCCCAGGCCGGTACGGGTCTTTTCTGCTTCGATGTAGGGCAGGAGATGGGCCACCGCCTGTTTCATCACTCGTGCCGATTTGACCACTTGCGGCAGGAACATTTTGCCGGCGCCGAACAGGTCGCCGACGTGGTTCATGCCGTTCATCAGCGGCCCTTCGATGACGGCCAGCGGCGGCTTGCCTGCGGCTTCAAGCTGGGCACGCACTTCCTCGGTATCGGCCACGACGAATTCGGTGATGCCTTTGATCAGCGCGTGCTCCAGCCGTTTTTCCACCGAGCGTTGGCGCCAGCTCAGATCCGGCCCGGTGTCCTTGGCCTTGCCTTCCTTGACGGTGACGGCAAATTCGACCAGCGCCTCGCCGGCACCTGGATTGCGGTTGAGCACGACATCCTCGACCTTGTCGCGCAGTGCCGGCTCCAGATCGTCGTAAACACCGAGCATGCCGGCATTGACGATGCCCATGGTCATGCCGGCCTGAATGGCGTGGTAGAGGAAGACGGTGTGAATCGCCTCGCGCACGGCATCGTTGCCGCGGAAAGAAAACGAGACGTTGGAAACACCGCCGGAAATGTGGGCGTGCGGCAGGTTCTGCTTGATCCAGCGCACCGAATTGATGAAATCGACCGCGTAGTTGTCGTGTTCCGGAATGCCGGTGGCGATGGCGAAAATGTTCGGATCGAAGATGATGTCCTCGGCCGGGAAGCCGATGCTCAACAGCAGATCGTAAGCGCGCTGGCAGATTTCCGTTTTGCGCACGTAGGTGTCGGCTTGGCCCTTTTCGTCGAAGGCCATGACGATCACCGCCGCGCCGGAGCGGCGGGCGAGGCGGGCGTGCTCGATGAATTTGGCTTCGCCTTCCTTCATCGAGATCGAATTGACGATGCCTTTGCCCTGAATGCATTTGAGGCCGGCTTCGATGACTTCCCATTTCGAGGAGTCGATCATGATCGGTACGCGAGAAATATCGGGTTCGGAGGCGATCAGCTTGAGGAAGCGGTCCATCGCGGCGATGGAGTCGAGCATCGCCTCGTCCATATTGATGTCGATCACCTGGGCGCCGTTTTCCACCTGCTGGCGGGCGACCGTCGTCGTAACGGCCTTCGAGCACCATGCGGGCGAAGGCTTTCGAGCCGGTGACGTTGGTCCGTTCGCCGACGTTTACATACAACGAATCGGCCCCGATGTTGAAAGCTTCCAGCCCCGAGAGGCGCAGCTTCTTGTCGATTTTTGGCACTTTTCGCGGGTTGACCGCAGCCACCCGTTCGGCGATGGCCTGGATGTGCTCCGGCGAAGTGCCGCAGCAGCCGCCAACAATGTTCACGATGCCGCTCTTCGCCCAGCTCTCGATTTCGTCGGCCAGCATCTCGGCCGTCTCGTCGTAGCCGCCGAAGGCGTTGGGCAGGCCGGCATTCGGGTGGGCCGAGACGTAGCAGTCGCAGACGCGGGAAAGTTCCTCGACGTACTGGCGCAATTCCTTGGCGCCGAGCGCGCAGTTCAGGCCAAACGACAGTGGCTGGATATGGTTCAGCGAATTCCAGAAAGCCTCGGCGGTCTGGCCGGACAGCGTGCGGCCGGAGGCATCGGTAATCGTCCCGGAAATCATCACCGGCCAGCGCCGGCCGGCGTGGTCAAAGAACTGCTCGATGGCGAACAACGCGGCCTTGGCGTTCAGTGTGTCGAACACGGTTTCGACGAGCAGGATGTCGGCGCCGCCTTCAACCAGTCCCTTGATCGCTTCCAGGTAATCGTGGACCAGCGCTTCAAAGGTAACGTTGCGGAAGCCGGGGTCATTGACGTCGGGCGAGATCGAGGCGGTGCGGCTGGTTGGCCCAGGCACGCCGGCAACGAAGCGCGGCTTGGCCGGATTGGCCGCGGTGAATTCGTCGCACAGCAGGCGGGCGAGGCGAGCGCCTTCGAAATTCAACTCATGAACCAGCGCTTCCAGCTTGTAGTCGGCCTGCGACACGGCGGTCGAGTTGAAGGTGCAGGTTTCGAGAATATCGGCCCCGGCTTCAAGGTAGGCGCGGTGGATGCCGCCGATGATCGCCGGCTGGGTCAGCACCAGCAGGTCGTTGTTGCCCTTCAGGTCATGCGGATGCTCGGCCAGGCGCGTGCCGCGATAGTCGGCTTCCTGCAGGCCGTGGCGCTGGATCATGGTGCCCATCGCGCCGTCGAGAATGAGCAGGCGTTGTTCGAGCAGGGCGGATAGTTCGGCGGTACGGTCGGGTTGCAGCATGGTCACCTCGGCAAAGCTTGTTGTCACCGGGGATGCCGCAAAAAACAAACGGCGTCACAAACCGGGATAGGAAAAATCAGGTTTGCGAGCGCCGTTAATCATTGCCGAGCCTGGCCCCGTAAATCCATGCAAAAGCATGAAATTCACGCAAAAGCATGGAAAGGGTCGCAGCGCTCCTCGGCAGAAGCGCTAGTTTACTGTCCGCGCTGCCGACTGCCAAGTGCCTTGATTTATTTAGCCTCTTTGCACAACCCGCCGCGAGGTTTTCTTGACCCCGCCGCTGTGCAGGTCGAAATGCACCATAAAGTAGGTTTCGTCGAGCGGCGGCATGCCTTCAATGCGCCATTCCCAGATGTCTTCGCCGAGATTGTCGAAGACCATCTTCGAGGCCGGCTTGCCGAGCAGGCGGCGAATTTCGTCGCGGCTCATGCCGACGCGAACCTTGCCGTAATTGGCGTCGGTCAAGACCTGCTCGAGTTTCTCGACGATCTGATTACCGCCGATGGTGATCATGTAGCAGGTCGTCCCGGCGGGCTGGCGGGAGTATTCCCAGGTCACGCTGCCGTCTTCATTTTGAAATTCAAAACCCGGCTTGCCCATGCGGCCTTCAACTTCGCTCGCCGTGGTGAGGCCGGGCTTGATCTCCGGCAGATTGACGAAATCGCAGGCCGGCAGCAAGGCGCCGGCAATGGCCGTCGTGGCCGCGGTGATCCAGGTGGTCAGTTTCATGGTGATTTTGGTGCGGAGGAGAGAGCCGTAGTTTAGGTCTTGCCCGACAATTTTCATATTTTGCCGCGGGCAAGAGGCGGGAGATTGCTCGTTCAAGCGTTTTTGTTCTGCGTGCGTATTTTTTGATGCGCCAGCGCCGCCATGCCGCCGAGCAGCATCATGCCGGCCATGCCCCAGGCCAGGTTGAGGGTTGAGCCCCACAGCGCTGGGGCGATTAACGCGGCGACGATGCTGTTGAAACCGGACTGAAAAAATGTCTGGCAGGAGGCCGCCAGGCCGCGCTGGGCGGGGAAAGGGTCGAGGGCGAGGAGGGTCAGGCTGGGCATGGTGAGCGACATGCCGAGGGTGTAGATGAAGATGGGCATGACGCTCCACGGCAGCGCCGGCGGGAGGGCGAGATTCAGGGTGAGGTTGATGCCGGCGGCGCTGATCATCAGCAGATAGCCGAGCGCAATCGTCCGGCTCAGTGCAAGCTTGCCGGCCAGCCGGCCGGAGAGCCAGGCGCCGCCGATCATGCCGGTCATGGCCGGGCCGAAGAGCCAGAGGAAGCCGGTTTCGTGAATGCCGAGGTGTCGCATCAGAAAAACCGGAGCGGAGAGGATGTAGACGAAGAGGCCGCCGAAATTGAGCGAAATGGCGGCGCAGACGAAAAGGAAGGCGGGCGAGGTCAGCACTTTCCAGTAAGTACGGCCGAGGTAGGCGGGTTTGAGCGACTGGCGTTTTTCCGGCGGCAGGGTTTCCGGCAGCAGTTTCCAGCAGGCGAGGCCGAGGGCTGCGGTCGACAGCACCAGGAAGTCAAAAACCGAGCGCCAGCCGAACAGGGTTTGCAGCCAGCCGCCGATGACCGGGGCGATGGCCGGGGCGATGGCGAACATCATGGTCATTTGCGACATCAGGCGCTGGGCGTCGGCGCCGTCGTAAAGGTCGCGCACGATGGCGCGGCTGACGACGATGCCGGCGCCGGCAGTGACGCCCTGCATGGCGCGCCAGAACCAGAGTTGTTCGATGCTGCCGGCGAAGGCGCAACC
>CAZLPR010000211.1:0-4144 GCA_964561415.1 uncultured Dechloromonas sp.
GGGCCCAGCCCCCAGAAGGCGCCTTGTGAAAAACCGGAGAGCAGGGCGGCGGCGCAGGCGACGGGGGCGCGCTCGTAAAGCACCCTGAGCCCGATGCTTTGCACTTCACCCATATGCGGTTGAGTCAGGCGGGTCGCGGCGACCGGCATGACGGCGGCGCAAATGCTGACGGCGGCGAGGGCAAACAGGATGTGTTGCGCCGGGTCGCTGGATTGCAATAGTTGCTGCGCGATGGCCAGAGAGCCGAGATTGACGCCCATGTAGACGGCGAAAATACGGCTGCGTTGTTCGGGTGCAGCGTGGCTGTTGAGCCAGCTTTCGATGATGGTGTACAGGCCGACCATCGACATGCCGGTGATCAGGCGCAACAAACCCCAGAGCCAGGGCGAGATGAAGAGTTCGTGGAGCAACGCGGCGCAGGCGATGGCGGCGGTGAAGAAGGCGAAAGCGCGCACGTGGCCGACACGCCGGATCATCATCGGTCCGAGATAGGTACCGGCCAGGAAACCGACGAAGTACATCGCCCCGATGGCGCCCAGCGTCTGGCTGTCGAAGCCTTCAATGCCGCCGCGCACGGCGAGCAGGGTACTGAGCAGGCCGCTGCCGAGGAGCAGCAGCGCGACGCCGAGAAGGAGCGAGGAAAGGGGGAAAATCGAGCGCAGCATGCTTCGATCCCTAGCGTTTGGCGCGGCGTTTTTTCACCGCTGGCGCCGGCGGAATCTCTTCCGTCACCACCAGTTCAAGCGCCTGGGTGGCGTAGCGCGCTTTCAGCCAGGCTTGCAGGCGGGTGCGCTCCTGGGCGGAAATGGGCTTGTCGACGGCCAGCGTCACGATCATTGCGATCTCCGCTTTGCCTGTGCCGCGCTGTGCCTTGCTGCCGTCGCCAACGGTAATGCGCCGGGCTTCCGGGTACTGGGCGGCGATTTCCTTGATCAGGCGCGCCTCATCTTCGCGGTCGGCCTTGAGCGATTTAATTTCATTCTCCAGACTGCGGGTCAGGGCGATGCTGTCCTGCAGCTCCTTCAGCGTGTTGCTGAAAACCTGCTGTTGCAGTTCCTGCTTGAGCAGGGTGAGATCGAATTTTTCCGAGCCAATATGTCGCACATTGACGTTAACGTTTTCGTAGCCGTTGGCGACAAACTGCCGTTCAACTTCTTGGCGAATCTCGTCGAGCTGGCCTTCGCCACCGATGGTGAGCAGTACCCGGCGCTCGGCAACGGAGATTTCGCGGCCCAGCAGGACGTAACGTTTGTCGCTGTCAATGCTCTGGACAATGCGGCTGGCCGTTTGCTCGAAGACTTTCTGGACAACCAGGTCGTAGGCGAGAAAGCCGCTGGGCACGGCGGTGGCGATGACCACGAAAGCGATGGCCAGGCGTGTCCGGTGGCGCGTCGCTTCGTCGATTTCGCCGCGTTCCGGCAGGTGCAATAGCTTGACGACCAGCAGGCTGGCAAAACCGATAAAGACGCTGTTGATGGTGAAAAGATAAAAAGCGCCGCCGAAATAGTGCAAGTTGCCGGTGGCGATGCCGTAGCCGGCGGTGCACAGCGGCGGCATCAGCGCCGTCGCGATGGCGACGCCAGGGACAACGTTCGAGCTGTAGCGCCGGGTGGCGCCGATCATGCCGACGGCGCCGCCGAAGAAGGCGATCAGCACATCCCACAAGGTTGGGCTGGTGCGGGCGAGCAATTCCGACTGGGCGTCGGTGAGCGGCGTGAGCAGGAAATAGAGCGTTGCGGTCGACAGACTAATAACGACGAAAACACCCAGATTGCGCAATGACAGGCGGATGAGCTGCAAATCCTTGACGCCGGCGCCGTAGCCGACGCCAACAATCGGGCCCATCAACGGTGAGATCAACATGGCGCCGATGATCACTGCGGTGGAATTGACATTCAGGCCAATCGAGGCGATCAGAATGGCGAAGAAAAGCACCCACAAATTGGTGCCGCCCACCGATATGCCGCTGCGGATGGTTTCGTCGATCATCTCCGGATCATCCTGGTCGTGGCCCAGGTGAAAGAGGCGGCTAAGCGTAGTGTGAAATTTTTTCATGCGGACTAAAAACTCGGTTGAAATGTAGCGAGGCAGAAAGTCGGTGTTTTGCCGGTTTTAGCATCGACGGATTTTCCTTTAACTGCCGGCGTCGGCCACAGGGATCAAAATTTGATCGACTTTTGCGGTCGACCGCAGCATTGTTCTGGAACCGGCAATTTTTTGCCGAAAGCCGCAGACCGCATTGCAGGGAGAGAAAACGGCGCCGTTCACATGGAGCGCCTAACAGCAGAGCATCACGGTTTCAATGATGAGAATGCTGGCCGAGACAATATTGTGAACAGTGCGCCGCCGGAAAGTAGAACCACGCGCGAGCTGACCGAGGCAGCCATGCGTTCGCCCGTGACGCGCCCGGCAATGGCCCGGGTCATGGCGGCGAGGACAATGAAAAAGCCAAAAATTACTTTTTCCAGATTCATTACCCTCTCCTTTTAATGCGATAAACCAAACGCGTTAACGGCTTTCAAGCGGCGCCGTCTGCGCCGGCTGTGTGTGGGCACCACCCGGAACGCGGCTGTCGATACTGCGGGTTTCAGCTTCGCTGACGATTTCCATCACGTTGACCACCTTGCGCACGCCGTCCGTGGTGCGGGCGATGATGACGGCCACTTTGGCTTCGCGCTCATTGACGATGCCCATCAGATAAGCAACGCGGTTTTCGGTGACGACTTTGACGTGATTGGCCGATATCTGGTTGGAGTCGACCAGGCGGGCCTTGAGCTTGGAGGTGATAAAGCTGTCGTTGCTGCGATTGCCGAAGGCGGCAGCCGGGGCGACGTTCAGTTCATTGAAGACTTCAGTGACGCCGGCGAGTTGCCGGGTTTGTTGGCCGATGATGGCTTTGGCTTGTTCATCAGGGACTTCGCCGGTAATCAGCACGCGACGGTTGTAAGCGGTGAAATTGACGTGCGAAAGCGCTTTGAATTTTGCCGGAATGCTTTGGGCCGCTTTCCATTCTGTCGTTTCGTCGTCGGTCTGGACGCCCGTCGACCGCCGGTCATAGGTTGACATAACGCCGACGGCGGCGCCGCCGATGACGGCCGGGAGACAGCCCTGCAGCAAGGGCAAAGCGGTGATCAGCGCCGCAAGGGCAAGGGTGAATTTGAGTTTTTGCATTATTCGACTCCCAGTAAAAGTGCGTCGATGCCATCACACAGACAGTGGATGGCGAGCAGATGGGTTTCCTGAATTCGCGCCGTCCGGTCGGCCGGCACGCAGAGATGAATATCGTCGTCACGCAGCATTTCGCCGATTTCGCCGCCGCCTTTGCCGGTCAGCGCAATGACGCGCATGTCGGCCTCGTGGGCGGCTTTGATCGCTTCGATGATGTTGGCGGAATTGCCCGAAGTGGAGATGGCGAGCAGGACGTCGCCAGCATGGCCAAGACCGCGGACCTGCTTGGAAAAAATGTAATTGAAGCCATAGTCGTTGCCGACCGCAGTCAGGATCGAGCTATCGGTGGTCAGCGCAATGGCCGAGAGCTCCTGGCGTTCGGCTTCGAAACGGCCGATCAGTTCGGCGGCAAAGTGTTGCGCGTCGCCGGCGGAGCCGCCGTTGCCGCAGGCGAGAATTTTGCCGCCGTTGATCAGGCAGTTGGTCATCGTTTCAATGCCGGCGGCAATCGGCGCCGCCATCATTTCAATGGCATTGAGTTTGGTGTGGGCGCTGTCTTCGAAATGCTTGGCGACGCGGGCAATGAGGTCCATTTGTTTTCAAAATTGGGGGCTGATAACAAAACGATTCTACATCACCGCTCGGCGAAGACCTCGAACTCGGCCTTCCGCCACGGCTTGGGTGGCTCGGTGAAACGGGCGATGCGGGCAAGCAGTTCGTTACCTTGTTCGCTTATCGCATAATTCTGGCTGCCGGTCAGCGGCAAGCTTTCGACCCGCCGGTGGAGGTGGTCGGCATTGGCGCCACCGAGCATTAACAGCAGGCTAATCGTCAGTAGAAAACGCATTTTTCAGCCATTCCAGACGGTTTTCGTCCAGCGCGTCGAGCAAAACGCAATCAAAGCGGCAATCGCAATCGGCCTTGCCGAGCAGGTAATGCTGGGCGGCAAGGATGATGCGCCGGCGCTTGCTGGCGG
>CAZLPR010000212.1:0-3565 GCA_964561415.1 uncultured Dechloromonas sp.
ATCTGCTCGATCCGGCGCCGCCGGTGACCGAGACGATGAGTGCGGAAACACTTGAATACACCTCGCGTTTGATTGAACGCAAACTGGCTGATTTTGGTGTCCAGGTGAAGGTGCTGGCGGCGTTGCCGGGGCCGGTGATTACGCGCTATGAAATCGAGCCGGCAGTGGGTGTCAAGGGAGCGCAGATTGTCAATCTGGCGCGCGATCTGGCGCGGGCGCTGGCGCTGATTTCGATTCGCGTCGTTGAAACCGTGCCCGGCAAAGCCTGCATGGCGCTCGAGTTGCCCAACGCCAAACGGCAGATGGTCAAGCTGTCGGAAATTATTTCCAGCAAACCGTATAACGATATGCACAGCCCGCTGACTGTCTGCCTGGGCAAGGATATTTCCGGCAAACCGGTAGTCGCCGATCTGGCCAAAACGCCGCATTTGCTGGTCGCCGGGACAACCGGTTCCGGCAAGTCGGTGGGCGTCAATGCGATGATCTTGTCGATGCTTTACAAAGCGGAGCCTGAGCAGGTGCGGCTGATCATGGTCGACCCGAAAATGCTTGAACTTTCGATTTACGAAGGCATTCCGCATTTGCTGGCGCCGGTCGTTACCGACATGAAGCAGGCGGCCAACGCGCTGCACTGGTGCGTGACCGAGATGGAGAAGCGCTACAAGCTGATGTCGGCGATGGGCGTGCGCAATATTGCCGGTTTGAATACCAAGATTCGCGATGCCGAAAAGCGCGGCGAGCATATTCCGAATCCGCTGACGCTGACGCCGGAAACGCCCGAACCCTTGACGACCTTGCCTTTCATCGTCGTCATCATCGACGAACTGGCTGACATGATGATGGTGGTCGGCAAGAAAGTGGAGGAGCTGATTGCCCGCCTGGCCCAGAAAGCCCGCGCTTCCGGCATTCACCTTGTACTGGCGACGCAACGGCCGAGTGTCGATGTGATTACCGGCCTGATCAAGGCGAATATTCCGACGCGTCTTTCCTTCCAGGTTTCCAGCAAGATCGACTCACGGACCATCCTCGATCAGATGGGCGCCGAAGCCTTGCTCGGCCAGGGCGACATGCTCTATCTCGCGCCCGGCACCGGTTATCCGACGCGCGTGCATGGCGCTTTTGTTTCCGACGATGAAGTACACCGCGTCGTCGAGCATCTGAAAGCGCTGGGTCAGCCGGAGTATGTTGAAGACATTCTGAACGGTTCGGCCGGCGGCGATGAAGAGGGCGGCGAAGGCGGCGAGGGCGGTGCGGATGCCGAGAGTGATCCGCTTTACGATCAGGCGGTCGATATTGTCATTAAAAACAAACGCGCCTCTATTTCGCTCGTGCAGCGCCATTTGCGCATTGGCTATAACCGCTCGGCACGATTGATTGAAGCGATGGAAAAAGCCGGGCTGGTGACAGGGATGGATGGCCGGGGTGGCCGTGAAGTGATTGCCCGTAAGGAAGCTGAATGAAATTTGCCGTAAAAATGCTGTTGACCGCAGCAATCGCTCTTTCTCCGTTGCTGGCGCAGGCCGGGGCGGTGGAACAGCTACATCAGTTTCTGAATACGACGCGGACGCTGAAGGCTGATTTTTCCCAGGTGGTCGTGGCCCGCAATGGCCGCAAGCCGCAAGAATCATCTGGCGTCGTCGCCATTTCCCGGCCGGGCAAGTTGCGCTGGGATATTCAGAAGCCCTATCCGCAACTGGTGGTCGGTGACGGCGAAAAAATCTGGATTTACGATGCCGAGCTGAAGCAGGTCACCGTGCGCCAGGCGGGGCAGGCGATTAGCGGTTCCCCCGCGGCTTTGCTGGCGGGGCGCAATGAACTGGAAAAGAATTTCACCTTGAGCGACGCCGGTGAAGCGGACGGCATGAACTGGGTCGAGGCGGTTGCCAAGGCCGACGAAAGCGGTTTTGAGAAAATTCGCCTGGGCTTTGTCGGAGCTGATCTGCGCGCGATGGATCTGCACGATAACTTTGGCCAGACGACGCATATTCGTTTTTCCCGGCTTGAGCGCAACCCGCAGTTGCCGGCAGCGACGTTCAAATTCACACCGCCGGCCGGGGTGGCTGTGGTCGGCGAATAATCCGAGCTGGGCGATTTTTCCCCCTTTGCCTCTGGGCACGCTTCGAGAGCGCATAAATTGCCGTAAACCCCTGAAAGTACGGCGCATCTGCTAACATTCGCCCGGATTTTTCAGGCTTTCCCATGTCTTCCCTCAAAGAAATATTCTCTCCCGGCGGCCCGTTGGCGCAGTCGATCAAAGGCTATCGCATTCGCGAGCAGCAGCTTGATATGGCCGAGCGCATTGCTGCCGCGATTCACCGTTGTTCGGTGTTTATCGCCGAAGCGGGTACCGGCACGGGTAAAACATTTGCCTATCTGGTGCCGGCGCTGAAGTCGGGCGGCAAGGTCATCGTTTCCACCGGCACCAAAACCTTGCAGGACCAGTTGTTCAACAAGGATCTGCCGATGGTGCGCGACGCCCTGAAAGCGCCGGTCAAGATCGCGCTGCTCAAAGGCCGGGCTAACTATGTTTGCCCTTATCACCTGCAACAGTCGCTGGCCGATGGCCGTTTTCTGACCCGCGAAGATGCTGCCGACGCCCGGCGTATTTCAGTTTTTGCCAAGGTCACCCACAGCGGCGACAAGGCCGAATGCGTCGAGGTTTCCGAATCCTCGCCGGTCTGGAACCACGCCACCTCAACCCGCGAAAACTGCCTCGGTCAGGATTGCCCGGATTACAAGGACTGTTTCGTCATGCTCGCCCGCCGCGAGGCGATGGCGGCCGATCTGGTCGTGGTCAATCACCACCTGTTTTTTGCCGATGTGATGCTGCGCGACGAAGGCATGGCCGAACTGCTGCCGGCCTGCAATACGGTGATTTTCGACGAAGCGCATCAGTTGCCGGAAGTGGCGACCCTGTTTTTTGGCGATACCGTTTCCACTGCCCAAGTGCTTGATCTGGCCCGCGATGCGCGCACCGAAGGCATGACCAACGCCCGCGATTGCCTCGATCTGCAGTCGGCCAGCCGGGAAATCGAGAAAGTCGCCAAGGATCTGCGGCTGGCCGTTGGCCTTGAGGCCGGGCGCTTCTCCTACGGTCAACTCGAAGAAAAGCCCGAATTTGCGCCAGCCCTGAAAGTGCTGGAAGGCGAGATGGAAAAATTCGCGGCCATTCTCGAAACCCAGGCCGAGCGGGCCGAAGGCCTGGAAAAGTGCTGGCAGCGGGCGCTTGAGCTGGTCCAGCGCCTAGGCGAATGGCAGAAAATCACCGCCGGTTACGTGCGTTGGGCGGAAGCGTTTAGCCAGTCTTTGCAGCTCAATTCAACGCCGCTCGATGTCGCTGAAATTTTCAAAAAGCAAATGGGCGGCCATCCCCGTGCCTGGATCTTCACCTCGGCGACGTTGGCGGTGCAGGGCAAGTTCCACCATTACTGCGCCGAACTCGGCCTTGGCGAGCCGGACTCGGCCTGTTGGGAAAGTCCCTTCGATTACGGCAAGCAGGCCGTGCTTTACGTGCCGCTCGGCATGCCGGAGCCGAATTCCTACGGTTACACCGAAGCCGTCGTCG
>CAZLPR010000212.1:3588-4131 GCA_964561415.1 uncultured Dechloromonas sp.
GCCGGCGGTGGCGCGTTTTTTCTGTGCACCAGCTTGCGCGCCATGCGCCGGACGCACGAACTGCTCAAGGCGCGCCTCGAAGACGAAGGCCATGAAATGCCGTTGCTGATGCAGGGCGAGGGCAGTAAAAATGATCTGCTGGAGCGCTTCCGTCACCACGGCAACGCCATTCTGGTCGGCAGCCAGAGTTTTTGGGAAGGCGTCGATGTGCGCGGCGAGGCGCTGTCGCTGGTTGTCATCGACAAAATCCCCTTCGCGCCGCCGGATGATCCGGTGCTCTCGGCGCGCATCGAGCAAATGCGTTTGCAGGGGCGCAATCCGTTTATGGAATACCAGTTGCCGCGCGCCGTGATCAACGTTAAGCAGGGCGCCGGCCGCTTGATTCGCGACGAAACCGATCGCGGCGTCCTGATGATTTGCGATCCCCGACTTTTATCAAAGCCATATGGTCGCCGTATCTGGCAAAGTCTGCCCCCGATGAAACGGACCAAGGAGCTTTCCGAAGTGCTGAATTTTTTTGCCAGCAAGCGCCGCGATGTTTGA
>CAZLPR010000213.1:0-343 GCA_964561415.1 uncultured Dechloromonas sp.
GTGATTCCCGCTGCGGCGGCCGTGCGCAACAGCGTACCGACATTGCCTGGGTCCTGCACACCGTCGAGCAAAATAGCGTCTTTTTCCAGGTTGACCGCAGCCATGCCGCTCGGCATAACGACCACGGCCAATAAACCGCTCGGCGTATCGACCAGGCCGAGATCGCGCAGCAAATGGTCGGTCAGGATGACGATTTCGCGACCGGCAACGTAAGTGGCAATCTCGCCGGCAGTCATTGACGACTCGGCAACGACCAAGCTTTCAACCGGGCCATGAACTGCTTCGTAGGCTTCAACCAGATGCACGCCATCGAGCAGCGTCCGGCCGGTTTTACGGCGCTCGC
>CAZLPR010000213.1:387-4108 GCA_964561415.1 uncultured Dechloromonas sp.
GACCCGATTCGGCGAGCCGTTTCAGGCTTTTGAAAAAAGCGTTGTCGCGCGATTGAATCAGTTTCATAGCAGCAAAAGCTGCCTGGCCACCGGACCAAAACTGCGCCGGTGCACCGGTGAAGCGCCGTGTTCTGCCAGCGCCTTGCAATGCGCCGCGGTCGGATAGCCCATATGGCGATCAAAGCCATATTGCGGATATTGCGCATGCAGAACCAGCATCCCGGCATCGCGGTCTGTTTTGGCCAGAATGGAGGCCGCGGCGATTGAGGCAACTTTACCGTCACCCTTGATAATCGCCTCCGCCGGCATATCCAGCGGCGGGCAACGATTGCCATCGACGAGCGCGCTAATCGGCCGGATCGACAGCGCCGCCACGGCGCGCTGCATGGCGAGCAGACTGGCCTGCAGGATGTTGATCCGATCAATTTCTTCGACCGAAGCCTCGGCCACGGCCCAGGCAAGAGCGCGTTCACGAATCAACCGGGCCAGCACCAGGCGTTTTTTCTCGCTGAGTTTTTTTGAATCGTTCAAGCCGGGAATCGGCCGCGCCGGATCGAGAATCACTGCCGCAGCCACGACCGGCCCGGCTAACGGCCCGCGCCCGGCTTCGTCAATACCGCAGACAAGTCCGGCCGGGATGATCAGTTCAAACATTCGATCACCGCATTGGCGGCCTTCTCGGCGGTATTTTGACGCAGCTGCAGGTGCATATCGGTAAATACGGCAGCAACGGCTTCGGCATTTTCCTTGTCTTCATAGAGTTTGAAGAGTGCTTCAGCCAGCGCTTCGGGCGTTGCCTCGTCCTGCAATATTTCCGGCACCACAGAGCGCCCGGCGAGAATATTCGGCAGCCCGACGAAGGCTTGATAGGCCATGCGCTTCATGATCCAGTAGGAAAGCTTGGCAATTTTGTAGGTAATGACCATTGGCCGCTTGATCAGTGCCGCTTCAAGGGTCGCCGTGCCGCTGGCGACCAGCGAGACATCGGCTGCACCGAGCGCATCCTGGGCGTGACCGAACAACAGGCGAAACGGCACGTCACCGGCTTCTTGCTGATAAATCGCCATTTCAAAGCGCAAGCGCGTTTCACGGGTGGTGAGCGGCACGATGAAAAGGGCGTTCGGCAAATAGCGCTGGCGAATGATCCTGGCGGTCTGCACGAAGGTATCGGCCATCATTTCCAGCTCGCCGCGGCGACTACCGGGCAACAGCGCAAAAACCGGCAGATCTCGCGGTATCGCCAACTTTTCCCGGACCGCCAACTTGTTGGTGACGAGCGGAATGATGTCGGCCAACGGGTGCCCGACGTAGGTCACCGGTATCCGCTCTTTTTCATAGAGCGGCGGCTCCATCGGAAAGAGCGCTAAAACGCGGTTGACCGCGCGAGCGATTTTTTTAATTCGCCCACCCCGCCAAGCCCAGATCGATGGGCTGACGTAATGAATCGTTTTGACGCCGGCTGCTTTGAGCTTGGTTTCGAGTCCGAGATTGAAATCCGGTGCATCGACACCGATAAAAATATCCGGGCGAAGATCGAGCAAACGTTTTTTGAGCTGGCGGCGAATACCCGAGATTTCCCGGTAATGCTTGAGGGCATCGACATAACCCATGACCGCCAGTTTCTCCATCGGCCACCAGGCATCGAAACCCACCGCTTGCATTTTCGGGCCGCCAATGCCGTAAAAAATCGCATCGGGCAATTTTGCCTTAAGCGCTTGAATCAGATGGCTGGCCAGGAGATCCCCTGAGGCCTCTCCTGCCACCATGGCAATCCGCACCGTAGTGCCCATCAGCGAATAATGCCGCGCTTGGAGACAGCGAGGAAATCAATAAAACGTTGAACATCCGGTTGTGTTTTTGCCTCTTCGGTCAATTTGACTTTGGCCTCTTCGAGCAAGTTGCCAGACTTGTAGAGCGTCCGATAGGCACGCTTCAGGGCGCTCAGAGAGTCGGCGGTAAAGCCGCGCCGTTTCAAGCCCTCAACATTAATCCCATAAGGCTGGGCCGTATTGCCCGCCGCCATCAGATAAGGCGGCACATCCTGCAAAACGACCGTCCCCACCGCTGTCATCACATGGGCGCCAATCCGGCAGAACTGATGCACGCCGGTATAGCCACCGAGAATCGCCCAGTCTTCAACAACAACGTGACCGGCCAACTGGGCATTGTTGGCAAACGTCGTTTTGTTGCCCACCTGGCAATCGTGCGCGATATGCACATAGGCCATGATCCAGTTGTCATCACCGATTCTGGTCGCGCCGCCATCCTGGATGGTGCCCAGATTGAAGGTGCAGAATTCGCGGATGGTGTTGCGGTCACCGATTTCCAGACGCGTCGGCTCACCGGCGTATTTCTTGTCTTGCGGCGCTTCACCCAGCGAGCAGAACTGGAAAATATGGTTATCGCGGCCAATCCGGGTATGCCCCTTGATGACGACATGTGGACCGATTTTGGTGTTCTCGCCGATCTCAACGTTGGGGCCAATAATGCTGTAAGGGCCGATCTCGACATTGGCGCCAATTTTGGCGCCCGGATCAACCAGGGCAGTCGCGTGAATCATGTCAGACATCACGCTTGGCACACATCAGTTTGGCTTCCGCCACCACTTCGCCATCGACGCGAGCCTCGGCAATGTATTTCCAGATACCGCGCATCTGACGCTGAATCTGAATATGCAAATGCAGTTGATCGCCCGGCATTACCGGCTTCTTGAAACGGCACTCATCGATACCGACAAAGTAAAAGACCGAATTGGCATCCGGCTTCGACTCCATGGTTTTGAAGGACAAAATACCGGCTGCCTGCGCCAGCGCTTCCATGATCAATACGCCCGGCATCACGGGATGGTGCGGAAAATGACCGACGAAATACTGCTCGTTCATCGAGATGTTCTTGTAGGCATGGATCGATTTACCCGGCACCACCTCAAGCACGCGGTCAACGAGGAGAAAGGGGTAGCGATGCGGCAGGTGCTCAAGAATTTCGTGAATGTCCATTTAATCAACTCTCTAAATTAATTTTTTTAAGTATTTTCTCAAGCTCTGAAACGCGTTCGGCCAATCTCGACAAATGCCGAATCTGGGCAGCGTTATGTAGCCAGTGACTGTGCTCTTCGAGCGGAAAAACACTGGTGTATTGCCCCGGCCGGGTAATGTTTTTCATCACCAGCGAGCCACCGGAAATCACCGCGCCGGAAGCGATTGTCACATGCCCGGCAATCATCGCCGCACCACCCACGATCACGTTATCCGCCAACGTGACACTACCGGCAATGGCTGCGCAGGCAGCGATGACGCAGTGCTTGCCGATGACACAATTGTGACCAATCTGAATCTGATTATCGATTTTGCAACCATCGCCAATCAGCGTGTTATCGAGAGCGCCACGGTCAACCGTCGTACTGGCCCCAATTTCAACCTCATCGCCAACAATCACCCGGCCAATTTGGGGAATCTTGACCCACTGCCCCTTATCCGGCGCAAAGCCAAAACCATCGGCACCAATCACCGCACCGGCGTGAATAATGGCATTTCGGCCAAGCTCACAGCCGGCATAAATCGTCACATTGGGATAAAGAACGCTGCCGTCGCCGATCCTGACGCCATCGCCGAGGACACAGCCGGCATGAATGACAACGCCTTCACCGAGTTGTACGTCCAAGCCAATACTGACGTTCGGCCCGACGCTGACGCTCGGCGGCAACTTTGAGGCGCAATACGCC
>CAZLPR010000214.1:0-774 GCA_964561415.1 uncultured Dechloromonas sp.
CTACCTGGCCGGGTTTTTCATTTTGGTATCGGATTTTTCGCCGAGTCGGCAAGGCGTAACCGTGTAATTAACGTGAAATAGGCGGCACGAAAAAGCACAGTATCCCGTCTTCGCGATGATCGTCAGGGACCGTGATCGGTCGATGCTTTTCGAAGCGAGGGCATCTCGTCCGCATGGCCTTTCGCCTCAACAACGAATATCTCTCAATGCCGAATGGCGATGTCGGTAAAATGCCGGCAAAAATTTTGGCCGTTTAAGCGGCCAACTGTCCCATCTGCCGTGTCGGCGGAGGGGCTTTTGGAACGATAAGGCTAATGATGCGTTGGAAACTATTCGAGCGTCCTGATTGCGTCGGCCTGCTTGCCGGCATGCTGTGTTTTTTGGTTTCATCCGGTGTTGTCTGGGTGGCCGACCGGCATGCCTTGGAAACGGCAAAGTCCGTCGCCTTCGCCGAGGTGAGCAATCGTGCGAGTGACGTTCAACTATCTGTCGGCAGAGCGCTTTCTGCGACTTATGCGCTGGCTGCCATGGTGCGTCAGGGCGGTGGCCGGATTGATGAGTTCGATGCGATTGCGGCGCAATTGATCCCGTTTTATCCGGGTGCATCTTCGCTGCAAATAGCGCCGAACGGCATTATTCGACAAATTTATCCATTGGAAGGCAACGAAAAGGCGATCGGCCATAATCTTCTGGCTGATCCGGCGCAGACCCAGGGCGCCTCTTTGGCCCGGGATACCGGGCAACTGACGCTGGTCGGGCCGTTCAATCTGATTC
>CAZLPR010000214.1:790-3358 GCA_964561415.1 uncultured Dechloromonas sp.
GCGGCGGGTCGTCTGCCCGTTTTTTTGGGCGGGACAAAGGGGCAGCCTGGCGAGTTCTGGGGATTTGTCACAACGCTTATTCGCTTTCCTGAGGTGTTGCAGGATGTCCGCCTCGATAGACTGACCGAATTGGGCTACCAATACAGGCTTTGGCGAGTGCATCCGGATACCCGGACCGTTCAGGTGATTGCCCGTTCCTTGCCGGAAAGTGCCGCGTTGGACGATCCGCTGAACCATCAACTGACGATGCCGAACGGTACGTGGATGCTCAGTGTGGCGCCGACCCTGGGCTGGCGAGATCTGGAGAAGACGGCGAGCAATGTGTTGTTGGCCAGTCTGATCAGCATTCTCTTGGGCTGGCTGGCCAAGCAGATGGTGGAATTGCGCATGCACCGCGCAAGCCTTGCCGGGCAAGTCGCACTCAGAACGCGCGAACTGAGCGATGAGGTTGCCGAGCATCGCGCCACCAGCGTGCAGTTGCGCAAGCTATCCCTGGCCGTTGAACAAAGCCCGACATCGATCGTTATCGCCGATCTGGCGGGCAATATCGAATACGTCAATGAGGCCTTTCTGGAACATACCGGTTATACCCGTGATGAAGTGATCGGGAAAAACCCGCGGATTCTGCAATCGGGCAGAACGCCCCCTGGCCACTATCGACAGTTTTGGGCCGAGCTGACGCAGGGGCGAGTCTGGAAGGGCGAGTTTTTTAATCGCAGAAAAGATGGCCGGGAGTTTACTGAATGGGCCATCGTCGCGCCGATCCGCCAGTCTGACGGGACAATTACGCATTACGTTGCGGTGAAAGAAGACATCACCGAGAAAATGAGCATGGCGGCCGAACTCGAAGCCCACCGCTTGCACCTTGAAGAACTGGTCGAGCAGCGGACGCAGGATCTTGTTGAAACGGAAGCGCGGGCGACTCATATCCTCCAGTCGTCTGCCGATGGCCTGTATGGCGTTGATCAAAATGGCGTCATTACTTTCATCAACCGGGCGGCGTGCACCATGCTTGGTTATCGTGCCGAGCAGGCCATTGGCCAGATTGCCCATAATCTCTTTCTCCACCGCCGGCAGGATGGTTCGCCTTATTGGCTGGCCGACAGCCCAAGCCATCGCGCTATTTGTCTGGGCGATGCACTGCGCAGCGATCAGGAGGTTTATTGGCATGCTGACGGGCATTCGATCCCCGTGATGTTCGCGATCCATCCGATGGTTAAAAATGCAGCAAATGCCGGTGCTGTCGTCAGTTTTGTCGATATCAGCGAGCAACGCGCCGCCATGGCGGCGCGTGAGCAAGCCCTGCTTGCCGCCGAACATTTGGCCAAAGTGCGCAGCGAGTTTCTGGCCAACATGAGTCACGAAATTCGTACACCGCTCAATGGCGTGCTTGGTTTTGCCGAAATCGGTTATCGAAATTACCAAAACAGCGAAAAAGCCCGGAATGCATTTGTCAAAATTCAGATGTCGGGAAAGCGTTTGTTGGGGGTCATTAACGACATCCTCGACTTCTCAAAAATTGAAGCCGGAAAGCTCCATATCGAGTGGGCCAGGACCGATATTGCCGAGGTCATTCAACATACGGTCGAACTGGTTCATGCTTCTGCCGCAGCTAAATCCCTCGATCTTCGCGTCGAGCTTTCTCCGGATTTACCGCCAACCTGCATGAGTGATTCGTTACGCCTGGGGCAAATATTGCTCAACGTGCTTTCCAATGCGGTGAAGTTCACCGAGCGTGGCAGTGTCGTTCTTGCGGTATCCCGGGCCGATGAAATGCTGGTTTTTTCAGTCGTCGATACCGGCATCGGTATTAGCGAAAAGGAGCGTTTGCTCTTGTTCAACCCATTTCAGCAGGCCGATGCCTCAACGACCAGGCGCTTCGGCGGGACCGGGCTGGGCTTGGCGATTTGCCAGAGAATTGTGGAAATGATGAACGGCGACATATCGCTCGAAAGCGAGCCAGGCAAAGGCACGCGCATTGTTTTCCGCTTGCCCTGCATCGAACCGGAAAGCAGCATCGCAGCCAGTGAGCCGGCGCTGGGGGACGTTGCCTTTAACGTCGGATAAGCCTTGGGCCAACCCTGATTTTATTCATTGGGCGAGCTGCTTGACCTCGCCATTGCAGGCTGCGCTGAGTCGGGCATATTCTTCCGGCGTATCGATCAGCGCCTGGGCGAGGTTGACTTTTTTCATCTCGCGATTGACGTAAGGGAGCCAGCGTTCATCGAGCTCCTGGCTGATGCGCGCATAGTGGGCGCCGGCCTGGCCGCGCCAGAAATCGCCGGTGACAAAACGGCGGCTGATGTCTTCCTGTATGCCTTTTTCAATGCTGGCGAGATGCTCCTGATAGGCTTTGACGTGGCGCATTTCGTGTTCAAGGATTTCCTTGTGGGCGCAGCTGCCCTGCGGGAATTCCCGCCCGACATAAACAGTCATTTCCTTGAAGCCAAAGCTCAGGGTGATTTGCGGGCTGGCGCATTCGTAGCGTGCCGTCACATCCTGATAGCTCGGCATGCTCAGCGAAAACTGCGCGATAGCGCTGGCTCGGGTGAGGCCGAGGACTTGATG
>CAZLPR010000214.1:3368-4106 GCA_964561415.1 uncultured Dechloromonas sp.
CACCTTCTCCCCGCCGAGATTGGTCAGGGCGCGATAGCTATATTCAGTATTGAAGCGAAGATTGTCCTCTAAATGCTTGATGCTGACCGCCGGTTTCGGCAATTGCGCGCATTCGCTGATCTCCGCTGCCCAACCCGGGCGGCTGAGCAGGGCGGCTGCCAGGGCGAGAATGATCAGCCGTTGAAAGTGATGTTTGGGGCGCAAAGTGCGGCATAAAAAGGGGGAATATTTCATCTTCAAGCATCGGGCCGGCAAGTGTGATTATTCGCTATTGTCATCCGGCAATCAGGCGCTTGGGTGAATCATTTCGGCGGGCACGACCCAGCGTTCGTAATTTTCGCTCGTGACATAGCCCAGCGCCAGCGCCGCCTGTTTGAGCGTGATGTCTGCGTGCTCGGCATGTTTGGCGATTTCTTCCGCCTTGTCGTAGCCGATGTGTGGCACCAGCGCCGTGACGAGCATCAGCGAGCGCGCCATCAGGTCGTCAATCCGGGCTCGATTGGCCGTGATATCGCGTACGCAATGGCGCTCGAAACTGTCCATGCCATCGGCGAGCAAGCGCACGCTTTGCAGGAAGTTGTGGGCAATCAGCGGTTTGAAAACATTCAGCTCAAAATTGCCGGAAGCGCCGCCGATGCTGATCGCCACGTCATTGCCCATGACCTGGCAACAGAGCATGGTGAGCGCCTCGCATTGTGTCGGGTTGACTTTGCCGGGCATGATCGAACTGCCCGGTTC
>CAZLPR010000215.1:0-4093 GCA_964561415.1 uncultured Dechloromonas sp.
AGACCCTATCCGCTCGCGCAAAGCGCGGGCGGTAGGGCGGTTCACCGTGGGGATAGACGGGCTTGACCCGGCTACGCTGGCAGCACTCGGTCCGCAGGATTCGCCGTATTTGATCTAATCCAAATTGAATTAAAAATAAATACCTTAACATCCCGGCACTGAATACGGCAGCAAACTTGCCAACCTTTACTGGATGTTGCGCTACCGTCGTCGCAACGCTGCCGCTCGTCGTCGCCACTATCGCTATATTGCAATCGAAAAAAAACGCCTTTTTTTAGAAGGCGTTGAAAAAGAAGAATTAAGGCTTTTATGTCGTCATTTATGCAATCCCCACGATAAACACGCTGAAAAAGCATTTTTGCGTCATTCGCCGCAATATCTTGTTGAGCTTTGAAAACAGATATGACTTAACATAATACAAATTATGCGAAGTTGAGTGAGGCAAAAAAAAGCGGCAACCTGCCGGCCATGCGAAATAATGTTCATGTAATACCCCAAAGTAAAAAACGACAATTTGAGATCGACTGCGTTAGATGGATGCTCGCCGTGCCGAGAATTTCCCCCGACTCGCCGCGCTTCATTCAATATTTCAGCCGCTGGGTAGTGCCCAAAAAAATCGCCTACGCGAAAGAGCAAGGCACGTTTGAAGAATCAACGAAAAGCTGCACTTACTTTGCCCCAGAGCTGATCAACTTCATCGCCGCCGGTTACGCTGAATATTTGCGCTTTACGAACCAGCCGCCGGAGGAACCCCCTGAGCAGGCGGAATTATCAATCACCGTTACTGAAAAACCGGTAATCAAGCCGCGAAGTTATTTTTATATGCCTATCAGCAAAATTTATAGACGAGAAAAAAGCGACCATCCCGCGCCGCTTTTTCCGCCCATCCGCTGCATTGGCTAACTAGCGATAACGCTTTGCGCCGCCGGCCGTACCTGCCGCAGCAGCGGCCAACAAAAAAAATGCCGAACCAATGGCCCGGCAATCAATAAGCACAACGCCGACGCCGCAGAATAGACCCCCCGCGCCGCCCGGTTTTTTATCTACGCATCAATACGCCTTATTTACCGTACCTCTTCGCACCATTTGGCGCGATACAGTACTTCCCACCCCTCGGCCCCACACACACCCGGCCCGACCCGCACGCACACGCTACACCTATCGTCGTAAAAGTTGCCGTACCCTTTTTTGCCGATACGGCAGTAGACCCCACCAACAATGCCACCACGGCGAACGCAACCACTACCGACTTCATCATGTGACCCTCTCATATATCTTTAAATTTCCGTGGGCTTCATAAAACCGCCGTTGCGCGGTCCTGTTTCGAATAGCTTTTCTTGTCATCTTCAACCCGCCACCAACCGCCGTTCCATCAATACGCAATCTGCGCCTCACCTCAGCGTCAGCAAACCTTATCATATCTTCCCGGCATTTTTGTTGATCTGCTATATCCCTGAAATCTAACCCCGTGCGCTCTTTGATTTTTCTTTCAGCAAATCTCAGCAGATCATCTTTCACCCGTGCAATGTCCGTCAAATCGTGCAGCACAAGCCCCGGCACCCGTGAAGCTATCTCACTTGCCGCCTTGCGCTCCAATTCTCGCAAGAACTCATCCGCCGAATTAATCACCCCCTCAAAACGCCAGCGCATTTGGCGCTCTATCCGCCGTGTTACGACTGCCAGCAAATCAGCCTCGATAATCGCCAAATCATGCAGCGACCGGAGTACGAAGCCAGCCCGTTTACCAATTGCCCTTGCTACGCTTTCTTCGCTTAGCCCATGCTCGAGTACTAAACCTGTCTTCCTTTCAATCGCCCCGGCTGCCCAATTTTCGGCCACCACTAACACAGACCGCATAAAGGCGTCAGAACACATGACTTCAGCAATACGCCACTTCGTTACCGAAAAATTCTGATTTCCGCGCAATATGTCATTTACAACGCGCTCATTATGCTGATCAGCAATTTCCTCAATTCTCGAATAGGCCGACTGCAACACCTGCAAAATTAATTTTTCATCCGCCATTGCCGCCACCCTCATTTACGCCCTGGTATCGTTCCCGCCGCCCCCACTTCTCCCGAAAACGCCTAACCGCTTCACGATTACGCACATGCTTTCTGTCCATCTTGAGCGGGTGCTTATACTCAATCGACCCCTGCCCCGACTCGGCTGCAATAATCGGTGCCGCCCATGCATAAATATCCTCCTTTATCCGATAACCACTCCGCAGCGACTGAATTCTAAAACCGAGAATATCCGATAGGTACAGGCACGCGCACACGTCAATGTCATCTATCGTAACTGACCTGTTACTTAAATCATGCAGCACCAGCCCAGGAACCACTTCCCCAGCATGCCGCCCGGTCGCCCTCAACAGATCACGCCGCAGCAACTGACGGTCAAAAGCATCCTCGAACTGCTCGCCGGTTATTTCCGACAACTTGTGCGTTGCTGCCCGTTTAAAAACATCTATCAGCGCCGCCCGTTGGCGAACCGTCACCACCGGCACCCCCAACACCTGAGATAGTGCGCCCGAGATTGACGCATCACTAAATGGGTCATCACGATCAAGCCTCACGCCGGCCATGTACTGAACAAGCACATAGCCCACCAGCGCCGCCGCTGCCGTTTCCGCGTAACCAAATTGGTCTTGAGCCGCCGCCGCTGCCTCAGCCTTTGCCACATCCGACACATACCCGGCCCCCTTCCCTTCCACCTCAGCCACAGCATCAAGAAAAGCAGCCGCCCCCGACAACGACAGCAAAGCATCACGTACTCCCACAGCGCCCCCCCTTTTCAAAAATCCTCACATTGAATTACCCCTAATCGCCCTTTTTAATTGCCCCAAAAGTGCCCAAAATCGCCCATTCAAAAAGCCGATTAGGGGTAATTTACAATTTCACTTTTTTTGCACGCCGCCACCGGCACACCCACCGGCACACGAACAAAAAAACAATTTTTTTGATAATTCTCTTCAATTTTCCCTATACCCCTTTACGCCTTTTCTGCAGACTAAAAATAGAACCGCTTTTGCAAAAAAACCTCGCAAAACACGCACAAACCTAAATATCACTAATCCCACTATCATCATTTTGACCACTCACCGCGCAACCACCGACCTCTACTGACGATTAACCATCGTACATTTGCCGCCAATATTCCACCCTTTTACCAACGCTTTCCGCTACCGCTTTAAACCTCACTGCATAGTCACTCAAGTCATTGATTTTATTGATTATGTATGCTTGTTTCTGCTCACCAGCAAGCGCCGCCGCCTTTGCCACTTCCCGCCGCCGCCGCATCAATATCAGCGCACTCCAAGCGGCCAGCGACTCAGCCGACTTGAACGATATCAACTTCCCCGACGCCGCCGAAATCGGTCGACCAAGCCCAATCACCAGCACCGCTGATATGTATTTTTGGGCAAACCACCACAACTCACAAAACCACAATGTCCCGCTCACCTGCCGCCACTTATCGCGCACGTCCCGAAGGAATGCCGGATGCGGCCCATACCAGGCCTCATCCCAGAATTGCCCCCCATCGAACACATCTCTCACCACGTCACGAAAAACAACCAACTGCCCCGAGTTCAACAGCGCCCTAGTTGTTACGTTATTCATCGCCGGATACTGACTTATTACTTTCTCAATTAAAAAGTTTTTCATATCCGCCGGAGCCGGCCACCGATCCGAATACGCCACAAGGCTTTCCCCATCGTAAGCCTCGACAACCGTCCCATGATTTAATTGCAAGAACGCCGGAACATCCTTCTGCCACACACCAGACGGAGAACCCGCCGTCACCCCCCACCCTCCGATAACCGCCTCCGCCGCAAAATCCAAATCCGCCAACGCGTATCGGCTTGTCATCCTGCCGTTATAGTCAAGCACCTGCACAAAATGATCCGTGCGCCCCAGAATGTCTATCGCGTTCGGCAAATACCAGACAGACGGAATACCGCCTGGCGGATACAGCAAATCACGCAACCGCAGCACATCCGCATCCACCGCCGCGCTGACATACCCCCGCCCGGCCCTGAATTCCGGCACCGCGCCGGCTTCCATCGCGTCAGCCGCCCCGATCAAATCAA
>CAZLPR010000216.1:0-4083 GCA_964561415.1 uncultured Dechloromonas sp.
GTTGTCGCCAACGTTGTCGGCAATCACCGCCGGGTTGCGCGGATCGTCTTCGGGAATGCCGGCCTCCACCTTGCCCACCAGATCGGCGCCAACGTCGGCGCCCTTGGTGAAAATGCCGCCGCCGAGCCGGGCAAAAATTGAGATCAGCGAAGAACCAAAAGCCAGGCCGATCAACGGTTCGACAATATGGTAAAGGTCAGCCGAGCCGCCCATCGAGCGCAGGAAAGCGTAGTAACCAGCCACCCCGATCAGGCCAAGGCCGACGACCAGCATACCGGTCACCGCACCGCCCTTGAAGGCGACATCAAGCGCCGCCGCAATGCCGCTGCGCGCCGCTTCCGCCGTTCGCACATTGGCTCGCACCGACACATTCATGCCGATAAAACCCGCCGCACCGGAAAGCACCGCGCCAATCAAAAAACCGAAAGCAGTCAGCCAGCCGAGTTTCGGCACAAGGCCAATGGCGAGGAAAAGGACGACACCAACCATGGCAATCGTTTTGTATTGTCGGCTCAGATACGCTTCGGCCCCGACCTGAATGGCCTTGGCAATCTCCTGCATCCGCGCATTACCTGCCGGTAACGCCAAAATCTGCCGACTGGAAACCCAGCCATACAGAACCGCCAACACAGCGCAAGCAAGCGCCAACAACAAGGCTGTAGACATTACTTCCCCCCCCCCAAGATTAAAAAACTACACGATGAAATCCCCTAGTTTTTTTGCGACACAAATATTTTTCAAACGGACATAATCCGGCAAACCATTGCGGTACGGCGGCGGATCTTCACCCTCGATCAAAGGTTGCAAATAAGTCCGGCACGCATCGGTAATGTGAAACCCATCAGCGGTAATGAATTCAGCCGGCATTTTGCGCTCGACATTGGCAATATCTTTCAATGGCGCATCGCCGATTTCCCAACGATAGGGCGCATCGGCCAGACGATTGATCGTCGCCATCACCGCGTTTTTACCCTGTAAAGCGAGGTCGACCGCAGCCACGCCCAACGCGTGCGCCTGTTCGAGATCGGTACGTGAGGCAAGGTGACGGGCCGAACGCTGTAAATAGTCGGCCAACGCCCAATGATATTTGTAGCCAAGTCGATCCTTGACCAGCTGGGCCACCATCTGGCCAACCCCGCCCAGTTGCGAATGACCGAACGCATCCTTGCTACCGGACTCAGCAATCAGCTTGCCGGACGCATCCGACAGGCCTTCCGAAACCGCGACCGTACAGTAGCCATATTGTTCGACACATTGCTGGACGCGCGCCAGATAACGCTCGGGGTCAAACGGCACTTCCGGGAAAAGCAGAATATGCGGCGGCTCACCGGCATTTTCAGAAGCCAGCCCACAGGCGGCGGTAATCCAGCCGGCGTGACGGCCCATCACTTCCAGTACGAAGATCTTGGTCGACGTCTTGGCCATCGAGGCCACGTCATAGCCTGCTTCACGAATCGATGTCGCGACATATTTGGCGACCGAGCCGAAACCGGGGCAGCAATCGGTCAGCGGCAAATCGTTATCGACTGTTTTTGGCACGCCGACACAAACTACCGGATAGCCCATTTTCTCGGCAATCTGCGATACTTTCCAGGCGGTATCCATCGAATCGTTGCCGCCGTTATAGAAGAAGTAGCCGATATCGTGCGCCTTGAAGACTTCGATCAGGCGCTCGTATTGGGCTCGGTGGTCTTCCAGGCTTTTCAGTTTGTAGCGGCAGGAGCCGAAAGCGCCGCCCGGCGTCGAACGCAGGCGGGCGATGTCCTCGTTGGATTCGAGGCTGGTATCGATCAGGTTCTCAGTCAGCGCGCCGATAATGCCATCGCGGCCGGCGAATACTTTCCCGATCTTCTCGGGATGCCTGGATCAGGCCGCACGCCGTCGCATTGATGACGGCGGTAACGCCCCCTGACTGTGCGTAGAAGGCGTTTTTCACCGTCATTTCCGTCTCCTACTTCAGTGCGTCAAAAACGCTCTGGGTGATGCCATCAACGCTGCCGACACCGGCGACCTTGCGTACTTTCGGTGCGCTGGCATCGCCGGTGGCGGCCCATTTACTGTAGAACTCAACCAGCGGCTTAGTCTGGGAATGGTAGATATCGAGACGTTTCTTGACAGTTTCTTCCTTGTCATCATCACGCTGGACGAGCGGTTCGCCGCTCACGTCGTCAATGCCTTCGACCTTCGGCGGATTGAATTTGACATGGTAAGTGCGGCCGGATGCCAGGTGAGCCCGACGGCCTGCCATCCGCTCAACGATGTCGCTGTCCGGCACGTCGATTTCGAGCACGTAGTCGATGGCCACGCCGGCGTCCTTCATCGCGTCGGCTTGCGGAATCGTGCGCGGGAAGCCGTCGAAGAGATAACCGTTTTTGCAATCGTCCTGAGTCAGGCGATCCTTGACCATACCGATGATCACAGCATCCGGCACCAGGCCGCCTGCATCCATGTGTTTCTTGGCTTCAAGGCCGAGTTCGGTGCCAGCCTTGACTTGAGCGCGCAGCATGTCGCCCGTGGAAATTTGGGGAATGCCAAATTTTTTGGAAATAAAAGTCGCTTGCGTACCCTTGCCAGCGCCCGGTGCGCCCAACAGAATCAATTTCATGGAAAGTCCCTCAGATTTGTGAATCAAAAAATTTTGTTATTAGTTTATGTTTACTGCCTGAAACAGCCATTCTCAAGAAGCGAAAAATTACTCGCTATTTCAGGCCTGGTCAAACAATTTGCACATCCGCTCAGCATCTTCTGGCGTGTCGACACCCGCTGCTGGCGCGGCATCGATCAATGCCACACTGATCCGGTAACCATGCCACAAGGCCCGCAATTGCTCGAGCATTTCAAATTGCTCAGTCGGCGCTGCGGTCAACCCGGAAAAAGCCTGCAAAAAGCTCGCCCGGTAAGCGTAGAGGCCGACATGGCGATAAGCCGGGAAATTACCTGGCAAGGTTTCGCCGCCGTTTTCCTGCGCGAAATGGTCGCGCGCATAGGGAATCGGTGCGCGGGAGAAATAAGCCGCATCGCCATCGGCCCGGCAAACGACTTTAACGACATTGGGATTGAAAAAATCAGCCGCCTCGGCAATCGGGTGCGCCACGGTTGCGATATCGGCGCCGCTGGCCGCCAGTTGGCGGGCTGTCTGCATGATCAACGCCGGGTCGATCAGGGGCTCGTCGCCCTGCACATTGACGATAATCGTATCGGCATGCCAGCCCAGTTGCTCGACCACTTCGGCCAGACGGTCGGTACCGGTGGCGTGGTCGCTGCGCGTCATCAACGCCGCCACTTCATGGGCCTCGGCCGCATCGCGCACGGCCAGGTGATCGGTCGCCACCCAGATCTCATCGGCGCCGGACAAGCGGGCGCGTTCGGCCACGGGCACCGCCATCGGCTTGCCGCCAAGATCGAGCAAGGGCTTGCCCGGCAGACGCGTCGAAGCGTAACGCGCCGGAATGACGACCTTGAACACCAGGCCGGTCATTTTTCCTCGTCCACCGTCAGTTGGCGCGCTTCGTCCTCAAGCATGATGGGGATGTCGTCGCGAATCGGGAAAGCCAGTTTGCACGGCTTGCAGACCAGTTCTTTTTCCGCTTTGCGGTGTTCGAGATTGCCTTTGCAAATCGGGCAAACGAGGATATCAAGCAGCCTGGCGTCCATGGATTTTCTCCAGAATAAGATCAATAAGGGCCGGCGAAAGCTCGGCCTCGACGGGCAAAACCCAGGTTTCCCCCGCCGTCAAACCGGCGCATTTTACTGCATCCTTCTCGGTCATCAGCAGAATGCCGTCTTTGGCGAAAGCCAGATCGGCGGCAGAATAGGTGTGATGATCAGGAAACGGGTGGGCCTCGAAAGCCAGGCCCAGACCTTCCAGCGTACGAAAAAATCGGCCCGGGTCGCCGATGCCGGCTAGAGCGTAGAGCTTTTGCCCCCTGAAATCAGCGGCAACAGCGGTCTGCCCGGCATCATCCAGCCGATAAAAATCGCCCGCTTGCAAACGCATGGCGAACTGCGAAATACCCGGCGGCAGGCGCTGATCGGGCAAACCATTGCAAATAACCGCGTCGACCGCAGCCAGACGGCTCAAAG
>CAZLPR010000217.1:0-4042 GCA_964561415.1 uncultured Dechloromonas sp.
AAACCAGCGTCCATTCGCCCGCGACTTTCTTCAGACCGCGCAATGAGAACTGGCGAAAGCCCAGCACCGACTTGATGATGCCGAACACCGGTTCAACGGTTTGCTTGCGCAGTGCATAGAGCGCCCGACCGGCCTTCGTTTTCAGCTTGTGTGCCATGGTCTGTGCCGGCGTTGCATTGGCAGGCAAGGCGGCCGGCTCGGTAAAACGTTCCTGTGGTGCCCGATGGTGTTGGTCCCGCTTCACCGCAATGAACGGGGCAATCCCTTGTGCCTCGCAGGCAGCGGCATTCTTGGCGCTATAAAAGCCCGTATCCGCCAAGAGCGCCTCCGTCTGACCCAATGAGGCGGGCAGCGCCGCCAATTGTTCAAGCATCGGTGCCACCTGTCCCTTGTCGTTGCAGGCTTGGGTCACGCCAAGGGCGACGACCAGCATGGTGGCTGTATCGACTGCGGCTTGGGCGTTGTACGCCTGCTCAAAGCCACCGCCGGCCACCGGCATCATGCGCGATTCCCCATCGGTCAGATTGAGCTGATCTTGCGCTTTCGGCCCGGCAGTCGGTGGCTTCGGGGGTTTGCCGCCGGGTTTCTTGCCGCTTTCCTTCGCCTTGGCTTCTCGACATGCCATCTTGCTCTCGTACTCAGCTTGCGCTTTCTCGAAGCGCTCTTTGGCACGCTCCTCGATCTTGACCTTGGCTGCGGCCATGGCCTCCAGCCGTGCTTGGCGCCGGGAAATCTCTTCCGGCAGATTCATGCCGTCCGGTACCGCGGATTGGTCGGCTTGTTCCGCCAGCGCCAGCAAGGACTCGACTTCCGCTTTGAGCTGGATTTCCAGCTGCTCAATACGCCCGTGAGACAGGGCGCTGTGACGAGAGGCATTCGCCTTGACCTTGGTGCCGTCCAGACTGATCGTGCCCAGCTTCAGGAGTTTCATTTCTCGCGCCATCTCCAGCACTTGCACGAACAGGCCGGCCAACTCGTCAAGAAAGCGCCGGCGAAAGGTCGCCAGCGTGTCATGGTCAGGGTGCGTGCCAGCCGCAATAAAGCGAAATGCCACCGAGTCATAGGTCGCCCGCTCAATCTTCCGGCTCGAGAACACACCGTTGGCGTAGCCATAGACCAACAACGACAACAACACCGAGGGGTGATACGCCGCACTGCCCCGACCTGCGTAGGCTTTTTCCAAGGCGCTGACATCGAGCTCATCAACGACTTCGACAATAAACCGGGCAAGGTGGTCTTCCGGCAGCCATTCGTCGACCGAGGGCGGAAGCAGGTAGCCGGTCTGGCGGTCAACGGGATGGAAGCGGCTCATTTCTCGGGCTGGATTCGGTGGGTAAGTACGCATTATCCCATTTGCGGAGCCTTAGTCCGACAGGCTGCTAGACCCTGAGTACCCTAATCGGATGTACTGCCCTGTTCCTGATCTCCTGCTGCGCAGGTTCAGCACAGGCCTTTACTACGACTTGGTAAAGGTTGCCGACTTTGGGAGTGCTTTCGGCACGGCGTTCGAGGCCTACGTCGGCGAGGTGATTGCGGTGGGCTACCAGGATGGACCTGCAACCGTCCTCAAGGAGACTCCGTATCACGTTGGAGGGGATATCCATCACGGCCCTGACTGGATCGTGTGCGATGCCGGTGGCAACCTCGTCATCGAGTGCAAAACGAAGCGTTTGACGCAAGCGGCACGCCAGGGCGGCGACGTCGCACTTCGTGCTGAGGTAGACAAGATTGCTGAGGCAGTCGTTCAGAACTACAAGAACATCCTGGATGCTCAACAGGGCTTGTCGTCATGGAGACCGAATGGCAATCCAATAATCTCGTTGGTGATTACGTTAGAGGATTGGTTCTTCCTCGGACCGCTCCTGAATGAGCTGCTCGAGCAAAGCGTACGCAGCCAGTTGCTAGAAGCGGGGCTCGACGCTCAACTGATGGAAACTATGCCTTACGCAGTGATGTCGTGCCGCGAATTCGAGCTGTGCATTGGAGCACTGAGAGCTGGAGGGGTTGCGAAGTTCTTCCAGGGCAAGCGCAAAGGAGAATACTTGCATTGGATGTGGCCGGAGTATATGCACCACGAGTACAAAGGTATAAAGCTCATCAATTTTCAGAAAGCGTTTGAGGCTGATTGGCGCAAGGTCATCCCGGAGGCTGCGATGCCGAAGGACTCGGAGGGTGATGTTACGGCGAATGACGAGCGTACTTAGGGTCAGCGTAGCAGGTCCCCTTCCGGTCCCCTTTACTCAATACACATTAACAGGGACGCACCCCGGTTTTCATTTTTGGGCAACCGGAAAGTCAAAGAAGCTAAGCAATATGCCGCATAACAAGGTGCTGCATCGGACGGAAATTCCGCTTCACTCTATTACCGCCGGTGGGTTTAGTCGTTCCTGAACGTCTGCTTCCTCATGCCTTCAACTACCGCTTTGGGCACTTTTGTGACATTAATCTTCCCAATGTCATCATGCAGCAAAGGCTCGAAAGAGCCAGTTGCGGTTTCTGGAAAATCTGCCGCTCAGCGCTGAAGCAACTGGCGAATATCGGCTGCAATGTCTTCAATGCTCGCCGTATCCTTGACGTAGAGGCGCAACTGCCCGGCCGGGTCATAGACATACGCTCCCGTTGAATGGTCAAGGACATAGCCGAGTTCGCCGGCCACCTCCTTGCGGGCGCTGAAGACACGAAACTCTTCGGCAGCGGCTTTGATCTGCCCGGCATCGCCACGCAAACCAAGAAATGACGGGTCGAACCAGGGGACGAAATCCTTCAATCGTTCGGCGCTGTCGCGCTCCGGGTCGAGGGTGACGAATAGCACCTGAACCCGCTCGGCATCACCCTCCAAAGCCTTCATGACCGCGGCCAGACGGGCCAGTGTGTCTGGGCAGATATCGGGGCAAGTCGTGTAGCCGAAGAAAACGACGATGACCTTGCCGCGAAAATCGGCCAAGGAACGCGGTTGACCGTGGTGATCGTGCAGTTCCACGCGGCGAGCGAAGGTGGCGCCGGTCAGGTCGGTATTGCGAAAGGTTTCCGGCGCCTGCTCACAAGCCGCAAACAGCATAAAAGGGAGGGCAAGAAACAGGCGGCGGTGCATGATAAAAAATTTTTTGAACTATTTGAGATCGATCAATTCTCATCTTTCGGGTCGGTTCTCACAAGGGGAGAGATCGAAATGAGAATGTTGTTTCATTTTCAGGCTGAGAAGAAAAATCAAGCGGCTTGCTGCGCCCGACGAACGGCTTGCCTCAGCCTTGGTTCAGCCCTGCTACCGAGCGCCGCCAACGCGGCCTATAACTTCAACTTCCCGGAACCGGTTACTCCCATCGCCCGGGAAACGCTGCACATTCACAACGAGTTCATGCTGATCATCACCATCCTTTTCGTGACGGTGTTTGCGATCATGATTTACTCGATGATCAGGCACCGGAAAAGTATCGGCCACGAACCGGCCACGTTCAGCGGGCCAACCGGAAAATTGCAGTGGTTCTGGGCACTCGTCCCTTTTGCCATCCTGCTCTTCATCGATTTCGTGCTGATGGGCATCCCGGCGGTGCAGGCGATCATCAGCATGGAAGACACCAAGACCCGCGCCGACATGGTGCTCAAGGTCACCGGCATGCAATGGAAATGGCAGTACGAATACCCGGAAGCCGGGGTCAAATTCATCAGCACCCTGACTACGCCACGCGATCAGATCAGCAATAACGAGGCCAAGGGCGAGCATTACCTGCTCGAAGTCGATAACCCGGTCTACCTGCCGGTCGGCAAGAAAGTCCGCATTCTGCTGACCTCGACCGATGTCATCCATACCTGGTGGGTGCCGCAGTTCGGCGTCAAGCGCGATGCGATTCCCGGCTTCCTGCGCGAAACCTGGGTGCTGATCGAGAAACCGGGGATCTATCGCGGCCAATGCGCCGAGTTGTGCGGCAAGGACCACGGTTTCATGCCGGTGGTTGTCCATGCCGTGCCGGAACCCGAGTATCTCACCTGGCTGGAAACCCAGAAAGCCGAGGCCGGCCACAAGCCCACGCTCGACCTGGGGGGC
>CAZLPR010000218.1:0-2044 GCA_964561415.1 uncultured Dechloromonas sp.
TGCCTTCGAAGTGGCTTACCAGGCCTTGCGCCAGCGCGTTGAAGCCTTCCTTAAATTACCGCTGGAAACGCTGTCGACCGCAGAAGTCGCCGCTGAGGCGCGAAAAATTCACCTGGAGTGCGAACAATGAGTGCGCAATGTAACGTTCTTGGCCAGCAGGCTGCGGCCAGCCCGATGGGCTTTTTTGAACGCTGGCTGAGTCTTTGGGTGGTGCTCTGCATCGGCGCCGGGATTGTTCTCGGTCAGATTTCCCCTGGGCTGTTTCAGGCCATTGGCGGGCTTGAATATGCGCAGGTCAATATTCCGGTCGGGTTGCTGATCTGGGTGATGATTATCCCGATGTTGATGAAAATCGACTTTCAGTCCCTGCATGAAGTTAAAAAGCAGGGCGCCAGTATCGGCATCACGCTGTTCGTGAATTGGGCGATCAAGCCGTTCACCATGGCGGCGCTCGGCTGGCTGTTTATCCGCCATGTTTTTGCCCCTTATTTGCCGGCCGAACAGATCGATAGTTACCTTGCCGGCCTGATTCTGCTCGGCGCCGCGCCGTGCACCGCGATGGTATTCGTCTGGAGCAATCTGTGCCGCGGCAATGCCAATTTCACCATTTCGCAGGTGGCGCTGAACGATCTGGTCATGGTCTTCGCCTTCGCGCCCATCGTCGCGCTGCTGCTCGGTGTGTCGTCGATCCCTGTGCCGTGGGATACCTTGCTGCTGTCGGTGGTCATGTACATCGTGATTCCGCTCGCCATCGCCCAGGCGCTGCGTGCCCACTTCCTGCGTGGCGGTGAAAATGTCTTCAAAAATGCCGTTGACCGCATCGCCCCATTCACCATCATGGCGCTGCTGGCGACGCTGGTGCTGCTCTTTGCCTTTCAGGGCGAGGCGATCGTCAAGCAACCGCTGATCATCGCCATGCTGGCGGTGCCCATCTTGCTGCAAGGCCTGCTCATTGCCGGCCTTGGCTACTGGCTGAATCGCAAATTACGCGTCCAGCATGATGTCGCCGGGCCGTCGACGATGATCGGCGCTTCCAATTTTTTCGAACTGGCGGTCGCCGTGGCCATCGCGCTTTACGGGTTTGACAGTGGGGCGGCGCTGGCCACCGTGGTTGGTGTGCTGATTGAGGTGCCGGTCATGCTCTGGCTGGTGCGCCTGGTTAATTCAACCCGCGGTTGGTACGAGAAGGCGCTTTGATCTTCGGGCGGCGGCTCGGTCATTTGCCGTGTGCCGGCAAGCCGAGATGACTCAACCGGCGTTCATGAGCCATTTTAATAGCGCTGTAAACAGGACGTCCGGATTGACCGGCTTCGAGATGAAGTCGTTCATCCCGGCGGCAAAGCAGCGTTCCCTGTCTTCATTGAAGGCATTGGCCGTCATGGCCAGAATCGGCGTCGCGGCATGCCGGGGCAGTTGGCGTATCCGTTGTGTCGCTTCAAGGCCGTCCATGTTGGGCATTTGCATATCCATCAGGATCAGGTCGTAATCGTGACGGCTGGCCAGTTCAAGGGCTTGCAGACCGTCTTCGGCGACATCGACGGTCTGCTCGGCATCGTCCAATAAGGACAGGCTGACCTCACGATTGATCGGCTCATCTTCCGCCAGCAAAATTCGACGATGCTTGAAGTCCCGAATCAGAATCTCTTCCGCCGTGCCGTCGAGAGTTTGACTGTTAGCGCTGATATCAGCCGGCCCTTTTTTTAGCCGGGCGGTGAACCAAAAGGTGCTGCCGCCGCCGGGTGTGGCAAAAACGCCCGCCTTGCCGCCCATCAGCCCGGCCAGTTTTTTGGTGATGGCCAGGCCGAGGCCAGTGCCGCCGTACTTGCGGGAGGTTGAGTTATCGGCTTGCTCGAAAGCAGAAAAAAGTCGTTCAGCGGCCTCAGGCGAAATGCCGATACCGCTATCGGCCACTTCAAAGCGCACCAGTAGCGCATGCTCTGACTCTTCTTCCTGCTTTACGCGCAAGGTAATGCTGCCGGATTCGGTAAATTTGATCGCGTTACTGGCGTAGTTGAGCAGGGCTTGTTGCAGCCGGACCGGGTCG
>CAZLPR010000218.1:2054-4028 GCA_964561415.1 uncultured Dechloromonas sp.
CACATGCTGGGTCAGGGGTTCCGTTTCAACTGTCAGTTTCAGATGCCTGGCCTGGGCATCCAGCGTGAGAATCGATGCCACATTGGCGGCAATCGCCCCAACGCTGACTTTGGTTTCATCCAGAATAAATTTTCCGGCGTCGATTTTCGACAGGTCGAGTACCGAATTGATGACATCCAGCAAATGCTTGCCGGCCGCATCAATTTTATCCAGCCGTTCCTGTTGATCGGGACTGACGCCGGCCCGACGCATCATGTGGGTCATGCCAATAATGGCATTCAAAGGGGTGCGGATTTCATGACTCATGTTGGCAAGAAACTCTGACTTCATCCGACCCGCATGTTCAGCCGCCTCCTTGGCAGCGGTCAGGTATTTGGCCAGTTGCAGTTCTTCGCTGATGTCGCGGGTCAGTAGCGCCGTCCGCTGGCAAAAAGTGTCATCGGCCAGTTGCAATGAGGTGAGCTCGACAGGAAAAGGCTCGATCCCGTGTCGCAAGCCGAACGTATGCACACGCGTTGGCAGATGAGGGGTATTTTCGTCCGCGGCCATTGCATGGGAGTGGCCGGACGCGTTGATTTCGGCGGGATCTTCCTTGATCAACAGGGCGGCCGATTTCCCGAGAATGTTGCCTTCGGTTTGATTGAACATCGCCAGGGCATTTGTATCCATGAACTGAACGACGCTTTGCTCATTGATGATGGTGACGCCCAATTGGGTCGCCTGGAGTAAATGTTCGTTCTGTTCAACCGCCTGTTTGCGCGCCAGAAGATTCTGAATTCGTGCCTTGAGTTCGAGGGGGATAATCGGTTTGGCGATGTAATCATCGATGCCCAGATGAAACAATTCGATGCGGCGAGAGGGGTTGTCAAAGGCGCTGGCCGCGAGAATAAGCATCTTGCCGAGCGGCCCGGATTGGCGCCGGATCCGGTTGATAAAGCGGGAGCCGGACATCTGCCCGCCGAGAACGACATCACAAATCGCCAGATCGTAATGGGTCGTCTGCAGTGCTTGCCATGCCTCGTCGGCCGTGGCAAAAGCATCGACCCGCATACCCCAATCGAGCATCTGGGCGATCAGGGCCAGGCGTTGATCTTTCGCATCCTCGACATAAATGACCCGGCAAGGCAAAGGTGTGAACACTTTGAGGAAATGCCGGATAAAGGTAATCAGCTCTTCAATGTCCTGCTTGCGGAAAATCTCGGTGACACCGGCCAGGCTGGCGGTTTCGGCCAGTTTTCCGGAGGCGCTGCTGGTTAGTAGGACAATGGGTTCGTAGGGAACGGTTTTTGTGTTGCGCAGCTTTCTGCTCAGTTCAAGCCCGTCGCCATCCTCAAGTTGCCAGGCCAGAATGAAGAACTGAAATTTCTTCTCCTGGATTGCTTGCATGGCCTCAGAGATGTTTGTGACAAAGGTAATGTCAAACCCCGAATTCCCTTCTAGCGCCTGCTGGAGGATGTCCCGGTAAAGCGGGGTATTGTCGGCTAGAAGGATATTCATGGGCCTGTGATCACTGGCTGGTTAGAGGCGGCACCCCGAATCTCTGCAAATGCGGCGTGACTATTTTGCAATAGTATCAAGGATCAAGGGAACTTTTTGCGAGGAAAGTGAGGTTGCTCGTTGTTGACTTTCTGGTTAGCCAGCGTTTTCTGGGCGAAAAAAAAGCACTTTCATCGCTGAGGTGCTTTTTTCTCGCATAACCGTTGAGGAGCGAATCAACGCTCCTCGAAATGACGTGACTAAAATTTAAGCAAAATTAGCTTCGGCAAAAGACCAGTTGGCCAGATTGTTCAGGAATGTTTCGACAAACTTCGGACGCATGTTGCGGTAGTCGATGTAGTAGGCGTGCTCCCAGACGTCAACGCAAAGCAAGGCCTTGTCGCCGGTGGTCAGCGGGGTGCCGGCGGCGCCCATATTGACGATATCGACGGAGCCGTCAGCTTTTTTCACCAGCCAGGTCCAGCCGGAGCCGAAGTT
>CAZLPR010000219.1:0-4021 GCA_964561415.1 uncultured Dechloromonas sp.
CAGCGGCCGTTTGTGGCAGTGATTGGCGGCGCTAAGATCAGTGACAAGATTGAGGTGCTTAATAAGTTTATCGAGATGGCGGACGCTGTAGCTGTGGGCGGTGCGCTGGCTAATAAATGCAGAAACAGGGCGTCGCTGCGGCAGTCTTCTGGCGGTGTCTGTAAGCCGATCCGGCGGGCGGCAAGATGGCTGTCGATCAGGGCAAAAGTGAGTTGGCCGTGATCAGTGCAGACTTTTTCGATGCTCGGGGTGGTTTGCGGATGGCTGACGATGAAAACCGGCAATATTTCATTCCGCCCGACCTGGCGCTGGCCGAGCAGGTATTGGTGCAGCTTGGCCGCTTCAGTAGCAAAGCTGCTGGCAATGCCAGCAGTGCTGCTGTCGCTGATTGGCGCCATGCGTGAAAACAGGGTTTGGCCATCGACGATAAAACTTTCGCGAATCGAGTGATCCTGCAGGGTCAGCAGCAGGCAGCGCCCTTGGCCAAAACCGAGCTTTTTAAGGAGTTGACCGCCGAGTTGGGCGACGGTGTAAATGCCGGCCAGTGGCGCTTCGGCCTGATTGATGCGTTGTAGCCAGGGTTCGAAATGCGCCGGGTTGGTCAGCGCCGAGAGGAGCAGTTTTTCATTTTTGCGCCGGGCTTTTTCGTAGCCGAGCGAGATGGCGGTGGCGAGCGAGGTGCCGAGAAAGTGCTGGCCGATTTTGCGGGTGATCAGCGCTTGCCGGTCGCTGCCGCGCAGGAAGGGAATGGTCTCGAGCGTGTGGCCTTCTTCGGCAACGTTGGCAAGCAATGAAAACAGGCTTTTTTGCCGATCCTGCAGATAGTCGGCAAAGCGGCTGAGCCCGGCCTCATCGTTCTCAAAGATCCCTTCAGCTTGCAATTTTCCCTGCTGCCAGGCGTAGGCCGAGAGGCGATGCGTGTTGAGATAGAGCAGGCGGCGAGCAGTCACGTTTTGATTTTGCTGATGATGTCGTAGATGGGGCCGATGACCGACAGCATAATCCAGCCCAGCAAGGCGCCCATGAGTAATGTCAGGATCGGCTCGATCAGGGCTTGCGCCTTGCCGACAGATTCCTTGACGTCACGGGTGTAGAAATAGCTGACGTTGAGCAGCGCCTTGTCGAGGCCGCCGGTGTTTTCGCCAACGCGCAGCATGCGGACGACGAGCGGGGGGAACATGCCGGTATCTTGAAAGGCGGCGGCGACATTGCGCCCTTCGCGAATCGATTGTTCAACGCGCTGCAGGGCTTGGCGGACGGCGCGGTTGCCGACGATCTGCTGGGTCGTGCGGATTGATTCAAGAATCGGAATGCCCGAGGCGTAGAGCATGGCGAAGGTGTTGGCGAAGCGCGACAGGATGATTTTTTTCAGGATGGGGCCAAGCACCGGCAGGCGCAGTTTGACGCCATCCAGATGCATACGGGCAAGCGGGTTGCTGCGCAGGATCAGGTGCGCGGCAATGGCGGCAATGATGGGGGCGAGGAGAAAGGCGTACCAGTAATTGACCAGCAGGTCAGAGACGAAAAAGAGTACCTGGGTGTGCAAGGGCAGTGTTTGCCCCATGTTTTTCACGAACATCTTGAGCTGCGGCACCATATAGATCATCAGAAAAAAGGTGGCGGCGAGGACAATGCCGGCGACGAACGCCGGGTAGGTCAGCAGTTTTTTTGTGTGCGAAGCGAGTTCGTCTTCCCATTTCAATGATTCGCTCAGGCTGACCAGCACTTCCGGCAGCTGGCCGCTGTTTTCGCCGGCCCGGATCAGGTTGACGAATACCTGGCTGAAAACGTCCGGATGGGCGCTCATTGCTTGCGACAGGGTTTGGCCGCCTTCGATGCTTTCGATCAGGCCGGCAATAATTTCGCGAAAGCGCGGGTGCTCGATCGAGTCGCGCAGGTCGGTCAGGCCTTCGAGCAGCGGCACCCCGGCGCGGTTAAGTTGTTCGAGATGGAAACAGAAGTTGATCAGCTCAGGGCGGGGAATTTTGCGCCCGCCGAAGCGCGTTTTGGGCGCCAGTTGCGTCGCGGTGACGAGATCGAGTTCCATCCTTTTCAGGCGCATTTCGAGGTCGACCGCGTTAATCGCATCGAGTCGCCCGTAAATCATTCGCCCTTCGGCGCTGACCGCCTTGTAGTCGAAAAGCATGGCTACATCCGGTCGGTCAGATCGACGACGCGCGCCAGTTCTTCCAGCGAGGTCGTGCCGTTCAACACGCGGCGCAGACCGTCGTCAGCCAGCGTCTGAAAGCCATGCATCAAGGCCCGGCTGCGGATTTCGTGGGTGGTGGCGCGGCGGGCAATCAATTCGTCGATGCCGGCATCGACGCGCAGCAGTTCCATGATCGCAATGCGGCCGCGATAGCCGCGAAAATCGCAGATTTCGCAGCCGGTTGGGCGGAACAGCACCGGACGCGGACTGTCGGCCAGCGAACCGAGCAAGTGGATTTCGTGCGGCTCGGCGTGATAGGGCGATTTGCAGTGCTCGCACAGGCGGCGAATCAGGCGCTGGGCGACGATGCCGATAATGTTGCCGGCCATCACGTCGGGCAGGACGCCGATGTCGAGCAGGCGCGGCACGGCGCCGATCGCCGAATTGGTGTGCAGGGTCGTATAAACCTGGTGACCGGTCATCGCGGCGCGGAAGGCCATTTCGGCGGTTTCGGCATCGCGCACTTCGCCCACCAGAATGACGTCCGGATCTTGCCGCATCATCGAGCGGATGCCGTTGGCGAAATCGAGTTTGGCTGTTTCCGAAACGGAGGTCTGGCGGACCATGGCCATCGGATATTCCACCGGATCTTCGAGGGTCATGATGTGAATGCCCTCGGCGTTGATGTGGTTGAGCACCGAGTACAGCGTGGTTGTTTTGCCGCTACCGGTCGGGCCGGTGACCAGAATGATGCCTTCCGGGCGGGCGATCATCAGTTTCAGCTGGTAGAGATGCTCTTCGCTCAGGCCCAGGCCATCGAGCGGGACGATGCCTTTTTGCCGGTCGAGGATGCGCAGCACAATGTTCTCGCCGTGAATCGTCGGCTGGCTGGCGACGCGGAAATCGATGGCGCGGCCGGAAACGCTGAGGCCGATACGGCCATCCTGCGGGGCGCGCATTTCGGCGATATTCATGCCGGCGAGCACCTTGATACGCACTGTCATGGCCGGCCAGTAGGATTTATGCAGGGCGCGAATCTGCCGCAGCATGCCGTCGATGCGGTAGCGAATGCGCAAAAAATTGGCTTCCGGCTCGAAGTGAATATCGGAAGCTTCGCGTTTGACTGCGTCAGTCAGGATCGAGTCGATCAGGCGCACGACCGGCTGGCTGTATTCGTCGTCGGTGGCGGACAGACTTTTCCAGTCGATCTCGCCGGTTTCGATTTCGTGCAGAATGCCGTCGATCGAAAGTTCGTGCCCGTAATACTGGTCGATGGCGCGGTCGATTTCCGATTCGCCGGCAAGCAGCGTCTCGATTTCGGCGCCTTCGACAAGCAAGCTGCGGACGCGGTCGAGGCCGACAATATCGTTGATGTCGGAAATCGCCAGCGTCAGCCGCTGGGTTTGCCGGTTGTAGTCGAGCGGCAGCAGGTGATAGCGCTGGGCCACCTCGCGCGGCACGAGTTTCAGCGCCTGCGAGTCGATCACCGCATGCTTCAGATCGATGCTCTGTTTGCCAAGGCTTTCCGAAAGCGTCTGGCGTAGCGTTGCTTCAGAAACAAAACCTAACGAAATCAGCAGCTTGCCGAGCGGCTGGTTGAGCTTCATCTGCTCGAGCAGCGCAATGCGGAGTTGATCTTCCGAAAGGATGCCCTCGGTAATCAGAATCTGGCCGAGCGGGCGGTGCTGCAGCGTTGATGTGCTCATGGCGGTTTTAGTACGACGGCAGCGCGGGCTGCAATTCAGCCAGGCGCTGCTCGACTTGCTTGCGGTCAAAAGCAGCCGGGCGTTTGCCGGCCGCTTCCAGCGCCAGGCGGTAATGCTGGGCGGCGGGGCGCGCTTGGCGAATGTGGTCGAGGCTGACGGCAAGATT
>CAZLPR010000220.1:0-4020 GCA_964561415.1 uncultured Dechloromonas sp.
GGCGGCGATGGCCGCGATCAGTAACGGTGATCAGGTGAGGGCGGTGGATGGTCGTCAAGTGCTCACCTGGAATGATTTGCGCTGGCTTTTATTGCAGAAGGCGACGGATCAGGAAAGTGTTGAGCTTGAAGTGATCAATGCGCAAAAACAAATATCTGTTCACCGACTTTTTCTCAGTGCTGCTGGTGAGCAGGGCTGGGAGGGGGATGCCCTGGAACGCCTGGGTGTCGGTTTTTATCGCCCGGAAATACCGCCAGTGTTTGGTCAAGTGGTTGCCGGAGGCCCAGCTGAGCGCACTGGCTTGCGGCCGGGCGATAAAGTGCTCAGCATGGATGGTCACTCGACACCATTTTGGCATGATTTTGTGATTTATATTCGAGATGCGGCCGAGCGTTCGGTGCATCTCGAAATCGAGCGCCAGGGACAAATTGTTACGGTCGACGTCATTCCAGAGGCAATTTCTGAACGGGGCCGGGTGGTTGGAAAGATCGGTGTAGGCGTTGCCGAAAGTGAACAAAGTCGCCGTGAAATGTGGACCTTTGTCAGTTACGGATTTTTTGAAGCGGGGGCGAAAGCGGCACTCGAAACCTGGGATAAGTCGATTTTTAGTCTGGTCATGATGGGCAAGATGCTGACCGGCGAGGTTTCCTTGAAAAATCTCTCCGGCCCGGTCACCATCGCCGACTATGCCGGCAAATCAGCCAAACTCGGTTTTGACTATTACATCAAGTTTGTCGCTTTGGTCAGTATCAGCCTTGGTGTGCTTAACCTGCTCCCCATACCGATGCTCGATGGCGGGCATTTGATGTATCATATAATTGAGGTTGTAAGGGGCCGTCCCCTTTCCGATCGCTCAATGGAAATAGCCCAGAGGATCGGAATTTCACTTCTTTTTGTCCTGATGGCTTTCGCCTTTTTTAACGACCTGAACCGCCTGTTTTTCGGCTGAATAATGAATAAATCCCTGTTGCCTGTCCTGCTTGCCAGTCTCTTCACCACCCCCGTTTTGGCCTTTGAGCCCTTTGCGGTCAAGGATATCCGTGTCGAGGGAATTCAGCGTACTGAGGCGGGTACCGTCTTCAGTTACTTACCCGTCAAGGTTGGCGATATGCTAAGCGATGAAAAGGCGGCGCAATCGATCAAGGCCTTATTCGCTACCGGCTTTTTTAAAGATGTCCGGATCGAAATTGACCGGAATGTCATGGTGGTTGTGGTGCAGGAGCGCCCGGCTATTGCCAAGCTTGATTTTGTCGGTATGAAAGAGTTCGAGCAGGACGTCATCATCAAGGCGCTCAAGGAAACCGGGATTGCCGAAGGGCGAATTTTCGATCGCGCCCTGCTTGAGAAGGCGGAACAGGAACTTAAGCGGCAATATCTGACGCGCGGTAAATATGGTGCCAATATCACGACCACCGTGACACCATTGGAGCGCAATCGGGTGGGTGTGAACTTCAATATCGAAGAAGGTACTGCAGCCAAGATCAAACAAATTAATCTGGTCGGCGCCAAAGCTTTCAGGGAAAGTGATTTGCTTTCCCAATTTGAGTTGACGACGCCGGGATGGACCACCTGGTACACCAAAAATGACCAGTATTCCCGGCAAAAACTTTCTGCCGATCTGGAAAAACTCAAATCGTTTTACATGAATCAGGGCTATCTGGAGTTTGCTGTAGAGTCGACTCAGGTTTCCATTTCGCCGGACAAGCAGAATGTTTACATTACGGCTAATTTGAATGAAGGTGAGCGTTATCAAGTCTCCTCCGTGAAACTGGCGGGAGATTTTACGCTCTCCGAAGATGAGCTTAAAAAGCTGGTTAAGGTCAAGGCGGGCGATGTTTTTTCGCGCGAACGACTGAATGAATCAACCAAGGCAATTAGTGAGCGTCTGGGCAAAGAGGGTTACGCTTTTGCCAACGTGAATGCCTCGCCAGAAATTGACAAGGACAAGCGAAAAGTCGCTTTCACTATTTTTGTCGATCCCGGTAAACGGGTTTACGTACGCCGCATCAATCTTGCGGGCAATACAAAAACCCGCGACGAGGTGATTCGTCGTGAAATTCGTCAGATGGAAGGTGGTTGGTACGATGCCGATCGCGTGACGAACTCAAAACAACGCGTTGATCGACTTGGCTTTTTCTCGGATGTTAACGTCGAAACGCCGGCCGTTGCCGGAACGTCTGACCAGATTGATGTCAACATGACGGTGACCGAAAAGCCCACCGGCAATTTGATGCTGGGTATGGGTACTTCCAGCACCGACAAGGTTATTCTTTCTGGCTCGATCGCGCAGAACAACTTCCTGGGCAGTGGCAACAACGTATCGATTCAGGTGAATTCGGCCAAGAGTTCGCGGACTTATGTATTTTCTTACACTAATCCGTACTTCACGCCGGATGGCGTCAGCCAGGGATTTGATGTCTATCATCGGACAATGGATACGGCAGGCACTGCGGTGGCCAACTACAAAACAGTATCGTCAGGTGGCGGACTTCGCTTTGGATTTCCGATTAGCGAAAAAGAATCGCTGGGTTTTGGCATTGGACTTGATACCACAACGATCACAACCTATTCTGACAGCCCAAAGAATTACGTAGATTTTGTTTCGGCATTCGGGAACACCAATATTTCAATTCCGGTAACGCTGAACTGGATTTCTGACGGCAAGGACAGTTACTTCTTCCCGACGCGTGGCACCTATCAAAAAGCCGGTCTCGAAGTGGCTGTGCCGGGTGGAGATTTGACGTTCTATCGGGCCACCTATCAGCTACAACACTTTATCCCGCTCAATTCAAAATTCACTTTTATGTTGAATGGCGAACTTGGTTATGCCGATGGTTTGGGTGATAAGGGTTTGCCGTTTTACAAGAACTTTTTTGCCGGTGGCGTGAACTCAGTGCGTGGTTACAAAGCGGGGAGTTTGGGGCCGACGGATATCGATAATGGTCAAGAGCTTCGTCTTGGCGGTAATGGTCGGGCTATTGGCAATGCTGAGTTGCTCTGGGGCTTGCCTGGTATGGAAAAGAGCTTGCGGATGGGGATGTTTTTTGATGCCGGGCAAGTGTTCAGTAAAAATCAGGAATCATCAGGCGGTTTGAGGTATTCAACCGGTATTTCCGCCGCATGGATTTCACCGGTTGGTCCGCTAAAGTTCAGTTACGCAGTTCCGCTTAACAATGCGGAAGGCGATAAAACAGAAACCTTCCAGTTCCAGTTGGGCAGCACATTTTGATCCAGGAGTGTCATCTTGAAAATTAAGTCTTTAGTTCTCGTGTCGTTGATGTCTGCCTTGTTTGTCACGGGTGCGATTGCCTCCGAGTTGAAGGTCGGCTATGTCAATACTCAGCGTATTTTCCGTGATGCGCCTGCGGCACAAAAGGCGGCTAAAAAGCTGGAAGGCGAGTTTGCCAAGCGCGATCAGGACTTGCAGCGCATGTCCAAGCAATTGCAGGGCTTGCAGGAGAATCTTGAAAAAAATGCGGTGACCATGGCTGAAGGTGAGCGGCGCTCAAAGGAAAAGGAATTCGGCGAGTTGTCGCGTGAATTCCAGCGTAAACAGCGTGAATTCCGTGAAGATCTGAATCTGCGTCAGAACGAAGAGAATGCTGCAGTAATCGAGAAGGCCAATAAGGCGATCAAACAGATTGCCGAATCCGACAAGTTTGATCTGATTTTGCAGGATGTTGTTTGGGTTAGTCCCAGATTGGATATCACTGATCGCGTCATCAAGGTACTCGCCGAAGGCAAGTAATGCCTGTTACTGCGGGTGTTGCCCTCTCGCTTGCCGACATCGCCGCCCACTTGGGCGGCGTTGTGCTTGGTGACGCGCAAACTTTGATTCATCAGGTGGCGACGCTGGCTTCGGCTAGCGAAGGCGAGATCGCCTTTCTGACCAATCTGAAATACAAAGCCCAACTGCAGACGACCCGTGCATCTGCCGTCATTGTTTCACCTGATTATGCCGATGTGCTGACCTTGCCGCGCCTTGTGACCGACAATCCTTACGCTTATTACGCCCGCCTG
>CAZLPR010000221.1:0-1679 GCA_964561415.1 uncultured Dechloromonas sp.
AAAGGCAAGCAGCGGACGGACGCGTTTACCGCCGCCCAGCGTGGCGTAGCGCATTGCTTCATGCAGGCGGGCGGGAATGCAGTCGTTGCCCGGCAAGTGCCGCGTGAGCGCCGTTTCAACGTGCTCTTGCGTCGCCGCCATCCATTCGGCAAATGGAGTTCCGCTCACGGTGCCTCCAAAGTGCTGTTGCCCAAGGGGGCTTCTTTCAGGGCGCGGTCGACCTCGATAAACTGGCCATTTTCAAGCATGCGGATTTGTGTTTCAGCATCAACCAATTGAGCCTGGCAGTGCTTCATCAGTTCCATGCCGCGGCGGTAAGCGGCGATTGAGGCTTCGAGTTCAAGCTTGCCACCTTCCATACTGGAGACAATTGTTTCGAGTTCGGCCAGCGCTGTCTCGAATTTCATGTCGTCGATGGGGGATTGATCCATGTCAACGGGCTTCGGGGAAACACGCGAAAATACTCTATCAAGGGGCTTCAGGTCAAATCGGGGGGAGGGTAAAATCACTCCTTTTTAACCCGCTGGAGGCATGGAATGTCCGACGTGGCGACTTTGTCCCGTTTGGCCCCAGCAGTTTCACAACTGCCGGTGGACTGGTATTTCGACGAAAAGATTTTTGAGCTGGAGAAAAAGCTCATCTTCGATGCCGGTTCGGGTTATGTCGGCCACCAGTTGATGGTGCCGGAAGCCGGTGATTACCGTTCGCTGGAATGGAAAGATCATGGTCACCTGCTGCTCAACGGCGGCAGTGAAGGCGCTAATGCGGGTCATTGGCAGATGTCCAACGTTTGCCGCCATCGCCAGGCAGTCATGTTGCAGGGCTCGGGCAAATTGAATGGCCCGATTGTCTGCCCGATTCATCGCTGGACTTACGATACCGGCGGTCAACTGATTGGCGCGCCGCATTTCCCGCAGAATCCCTGTCTCAACTTGAACAAGGTCAGGCTGGAAAACTGGAATGGCCTGCTCTTCAAAGGCCCGCGTTCAGCCAATGCCGATCTGAGCGGCATGAGTGTGGCGAATCAACTCGACTTCACCGGCTATAAGCTTGATCACGTCGAGATGCATACCTGCAATTACAACTGGAAGACTTTCATCGAGGTCTATCTGGAGGATTACCACGTCGCACCTTACCATCCCGGGTTGGGTAATTTCGTGACTTGCGACGATCTGACCTGGCAATTCGGCGACTGGTATTCAGTGCAGCGGGTGGGTATCACCTCGTTGCAAAAATCAGGTTCCAAGGCTTACGAGCGCTGGCAGAAGGCGGTGCGCGACATTTACGGCGCCGCAGGCAAGATGCCAGAACATGGCGCCATCTGGCTGACCTACTTCCCGAACATCATGGTCGAGTGGTATCCGCATGTGTTGGTTGTGTCGACGCTGATTCCGCAGGGCGTCGATAAAACGCTGAACGTCGTCGAGTTTTATTATCCGGAAGAAATCGTTGATTTCGAGCGTGACTTTATCGAAGCGGAGCGCGCCGCTTATATGGAAACGGCGATCGAGGATGACGACATTGGCGAACGCATGGATCGCGGCCGCTATGCCTTGATGAAGGAAGGGCGCAACGAAGTCGGGCCGTATCAAAGCCCGATGGAAGATGGCATGCAGCACTTCCATGAGTTCTATCGACGGATCATGCAGCCCCATATTTGAGCGGCTTTGACGCTCACA
>CAZLPR010000221.1:1689-4014 GCA_964561415.1 uncultured Dechloromonas sp.
GGGCGTGGCAACGAGGGCGGCGGGGTAAAACCCGCCGTCCTTTTCCATTTGAGTTTTTCGCCCATGCAATCCCTCTGGATGCTGCTTGCCAGCCTGCTTTTCGCCTGCATGGGCGTTTGCGTCAAATTGGCGGCTGACACGCATTCGGCGGTTGAAATCACCTTTTACCGCAGCTTCATTTCCCTTATTTTGATGTTTGGCCTGGTTCGCCTGCGCGGCGTATCCCTGGCAACAGCGCATTGGCGCTGGCAGATTAGCCGCGGCGTCGTCGGCTTTTCGGCGCTGTTTGCCTATTTCTACGCCATTACCCTGCTGCCGTTGGTGACAGCGGTAACGCTGAATTACACCTCGGCTATTTTTCTCGCGATCTATCTGGCGCTGGCCGGCATGCGCCTGCGTCCCGGCATCATTGGCGCACTCATTGTTGGCTTGGCCGGCGTTGCGCTTTTGCTCAAGCCGAGCATTCAGGCGGATCAATTATTCGGAGGCCTGATCGGTCTCGCTTCCGGCGTGATGGCCGGCATGGCCTATTTCAGTGTGCGGGAACTCGGCATTCGCGGCGAGCCGGTGACGCGGACAGTATTTTATTTTTCGCTGACCGCCTCCGTTTGTGCCGGCGTTTGGCTGGCTTTTAGCGAATTGCATGCGGTCGACCTGAAAAGTGGCCTGAATTTGTTCGGCGTTGCCGGTTTTGCCACGGTGGCCCAACTCGCGATGACCCGCGCTTACGCCCGCGGCAAAACATTGATGTCAGCCGCGCTGGCTTATAGCACCGTTATTTTCTCCAGCCTGTTCGGCGTCCTGCTTTGGGGCGAGGTGCTGGATAGCTCGGCCTGGCTGGCCATCGGTTTGATCATTCTTTCCGGTATTGCGGCGACGCACTTTTCCCGCACCAGCCCGGTGGAACAGGATTAGACTAGCTTTTAGCGGTTAGAAGTGGGCTGTTGGCCGATCTTGGGAGGGTGGGCATTCGCAGCTTTCAGCTAGCAGCTGGCGGTAAATAACTAACAACTATCAGGAGTTACACCATGATCGTCATTGACCATCAATCCAGTCGTGTCGGCGTTTCTGTTTTTGGTGAATTCACCTTGGCCGATTACAAGGAATTCGAAGAAATCGTCAATTTCAAGATTAAATTTGAAGGCCCGGTTGATCTCTACTTCGACCTGAGCCAGATGGCTGATGTGACCATCGACGTGGCCTGGGAGGAAATAAAATTTTCCCGCGCTCACGCCAATGATTTCAAACGCGTTGCGGTCGTCACCGACAGCCAGTGGGTGACCTGGAGTGCCTGGTTGTCGCAAACCTTCGTCAATGCGGATGTTGAAGTTTTCGATAATGCCGAGGTCGCCAAGTCATGGCTGGATGAAACCCCATGAGTTTCACAACCTTGGTTGATGCCGCCACGCTGGCGGCTCATCTCGACGACCCTAACTGGTTGATCGTTGATGCCCGCCATCAGTTGGCCGATCCGGCTTATGGCGAGCGTAGCTACGCTGAGGCCCATATTCCCGGCGCGGTTTTCCTTCATTGCGATCGCGATCTTTCCGGCCCGACGACCGGGACGAATGGGCGCCACCCCTTGCCGGACGCTGAAAAACTTGCCCGGCGGCTGGGTGAAATTGGCATTGGCGGGCAAACTCAGGTGGTCGTATACGACGATGCCCAAAGCATGATCGCCGGCCGTCTGTGGTGGCTGTTGCGCTGGCTGGGGCATGATCGGGTTGCCGTGCTGGATGGCGGCTTGCAAGCCTGGAACGCGGCTAATGGTGTACTGACGCCAGAGGCCTCGCCGACTCGCCCAGCAAATTTTGTAGCCAGGCTTTGCGACCGCTGCGTCGATACCAATTACGTCCAAGCCTTTCTCGCCACCTCGCGCATGCACCTGGTTGATGCGCGGAGCCCAGATCGCTATCGGGGTGAGAATGAGACGATAGACCCGGTCGGAGGCCACATTCCCGGTGCGGTCAACCGGTTTTTTCAGCAAAATTTGCAAGCGGATGGTCGTTTCAAGCCGGCCGCCGAGCTGCGTGCGGAATGGCTTGCAGTCCTCGCCGGCGTCTTGCCGGAACAGGTCGTGCACCAATGTGGTTCGGGTATTTCGGCTTGTCACAACCTGCTGGCAATGGAAATTGCCGGCTTGCCCGGTTCGCGGCTCTATGGCGGTTCGTGGAGCGAGTGGTGTGCCAATTCAGAACGACCCGTCGCATAACTTGGCCTTGCTCCTGACCGGTACGCGCTTGCCCATCTTCTGCTTCAAATCGGCGTTGAGCCTCTCCTCCGGATAAAGTCGTGGCGCTTTGTCCCAAGGATATATAGGACAAA
>CAZLPR010000222.1:0-4009 GCA_964561415.1 uncultured Dechloromonas sp.
CAGCGAGGCCACGGGCGAGCTTCTTGCGGTCGACCTGTCAAAAGCCGCAAAAACCAGTCTGCAGAATGTGCTCGCCGAACTGGGGGAACACCCCTTACGCAACCTGTTCCGCAAACACGCGACGCTGAGCTGCCGTGTGCACATCGAAGCCCATGGCGAAGCGGGCCTGGCCATCGTGCTGGATGGCTGTGAGCTCAAACGGGTGCCAAACCGACAGGATTTTGAAGGGCAAGGCGGTCTGGCGGTCGACCTGCCGGAACAGACCTTTTCTGACATCGCCGGGCATGTCGAAGCCAAAAGACGCCTCCGCGAAGTCATCGGCATGCTGCACTCGCCGCAGATGCTGGCCAAATGGGCGGTTGCCGCACCGCGTGGCATGCTGCTCTACGGCCCACCGGGGACCGGCAAGACCATGCTCGCCCGTGCTTTCGCGTCCGAAGCCGATCTGCCCTTCATTGCCACCACCGGCAGCGAACTGCTTGACCCGCGCCGGGTGGGGCGGGTTTTTGCGCTTGCCCGCCAATACGCCCCGGCCGCCGTCTTCATCGACGAAATCGATGCCCTTGGCCGGCGTGATGCCCATGGTGCGAGTCACGCCATCAACCAGCTGCTCGCCGAGATCGACGGTTTCGACAATCAAGGAGCGCACCGCATTTTTGTCATCGCCGCCTCCAACCTGCCGGAACGCATCGACCCCGCCATCCTGCGCTCCGGTCGCCTCGATCTGCACATTCAGGTGCCCGCCCTGGACCGGGCTGCCCGCGCCTATTTCATCGACCAGCTACGCCCAATGGCGCAGTTGCCCGACGAAGCAGATTGGCAACACATCATCGAGCTTTCCGCCGGCATGACCGGTGCCGATCTCGAAAAACTGCGCCGCGAACTCGCCTACGACCTGCTGCGTGAAGGCAAGCTACAGGCCAATCGGCCCGATATCGTCGAGCACATCAACACCATCAAATACGGCGTCCGTGACAGCCGCGAGCGCACCCGGGAAGAACTCGAGCACATTGCCTATCACGAGGCCGGACACATCCTGCTTTCACAACTGCTCAATCCGGAAGCCAGGATTCGCAATGTCAGCATCACCGGGCGTGGAAATGCTGCAGGGTTCGTCGAGTTCGACACGGAAAGCCATCATGGCCGCCGGATGACCCGCAAGGAAGTAAAGGAAGAACTGATCATCCTCATGGGCGGCCGGGCGGCGCAGGTATTGAAATTTGGTGAGGACGGGATCGATGCCGGGGCGGCCGACGATCTGGCCAAGGCGAAGGACTTGGCTAATCGGGCGATTGTGGAGTGGAGGATGGATGACGTTCTTGAATGCGAATTGTCGAGTCCTCAAGATGCGGCTAGAAAATATATACCAAACATTGAAGTTGTGAATACGGTTGCCGATAAATTGGAATTTTGGTTGCTTGATTCGAAATGCATGGCAATAAAAATATTATCGAAAAATTTTGAAAAAGTTAATGAAATAGCCGCGGGCTTGTTGGACGATGGTTTTCTCGCTCGCAATTAAGTTTCATATTTTCTGGCGGCTATGAACCTGGTGGTGGATTCAGGGGTGATAGCCGTATTTGTTTGGATGGTGGTTTGCTTTGTTAATCAATTAGTTTAGATTGTTGAGTATATGCAAAATAAAAATCTCGGTCGCATCTATCTGATGTTAAAAAAAACACTTTCCCCTATGGTTTTTATATTTAATTGGCTTGGGTCTGCCTTTGAGTCATTGGGAAAAAAGGTAGATGCCAGCAAAACAATTCCGCCCATGAAATGGGTGCTTAAGGATTTTTCAAAAGAAACATCATTGGAATCGTTTTTGCAAACATGGACGATTATAGTTGCAATATCCGGGTTATGGATGTTTGTGTTTTCTAGGACCTTTACTCTTGGGTTTTTAGGCACCCTTGGCGTTAATCCAAGTATTTTTAATTCCCCTCCGGTATATGAAGTAATGTTAGGGGCCGTTGATGGGCTCCTGCACGTCTCGCAGTACCTGGAGGAAAATTGGACTTTGGCGGTGAGTCAAGGCAATGATGCGATGAATTTTTATATGGAGACTATGGGATTTTCCGCTGACAATATTCCACTATCGGTAAGGTTTTTTACCTACCTCGGTTTTTCGCCGTTTTCAATTACCATTGCTGAACTTCCAATAACGCTACTTCTGCTATTGGTGATATCCGTTACAAGCATTGGATTCTTTAAAACATTTTATTCGCTACCAATAATTGTTTTTTGTGTTTCTACAGGTGCTATTCAGTGCAGAGATTGGGCGGCAATGTATTCGGTCGAAGCAGCCCATGCTTTGGTTAAAGGGGCTTTCCAGTCAAACCCTTATAATACTCTAGCGACCGGGGCGTGGTCTGATCCGCTGCTCACGGATTTCTCCGATCAAAGGTGGTTTTCGGCTGCACGGGTTGCCGGGGATACGCGGTATGATTTTTCAGGCATCTTGCTTTGGTGTATTCAAAATCGGTGTTTATACATACCGGCAGGGGATAGTCCGGTAATAAAAAACCCGTTGGGTCACGATAGTTATTCGTGGGATTTAAAAAAAGGCCTGGGTGTGCTATTCCTTGACGAAAATACCATTTTTCTCAATGGCAATAATGCCGCTGCTATTCAACGTGTAGCAACCGCTCCGTCAGCCGTAATGTTGCGTGATAAGGATTTTGCTCAAGCATACACAGTAAAGCGTGAACAGATGGAAAAAGAGCGGCTTGAAAAAAATCCAATTACAGATCAGCGCGTCAAGGCAGAAACTGCAGCCAGAATAGAAATGGGGGCTAATGTCAAATGAAATGTAATTTACGCCGTTGAGATATTAGCGAGTCTGCTGTGTTGATCAGGTCGTGAGGCTCCGGGGGCGCTTGTTCCTATGGCCGTAAGAGAACTGAATAACGCTGATGCTCAAAATGCATCCGCCATTCCAGCCTCCTTCGCCATTGCCGAAATTCGATCCGAAAACTCGGTCGCAGCCGAGCGGTAGATTCGCATTGCCAATGCCGGGTGTTCCACTTCCAGGTTTCCCAGGCCGGCCCTGCTGATTTGCCATACCGAGCAATCTTCACGCACCACGGCCGAGGCAATGCGCGTTTTGCCGTGCGGGTGGAGTACATCACTGCCGAAAATTGCCCCCGGATTAAGCTCGGCGATCCGCTTGCTGCTTGAGGCGTTGGGTTCGCAATGGTTCTCGACCAGCAGTTTGACGTCGCCCTTGGCGATGACGTAAAGCCCATCGGCGGCTTCTGACTGTCGAAACAGGTAGTCGCCTTTGGCGTGGTGTTGGGTGGGTTCGAAATAGCCGTGCAGGATCGTGCGTTCGCGCTCCGGCAGGTCGCGACAGAAAGCCAGTTCCGCAAAGGCCACTTCGCGTTTCCATTCGTCCGCGTGATGCGCAAGGATCGCGTCTTCGATGGCTTCCAGTGCATGGTCGGTATCGATCTGCCAGCGCGAGAGCGGGCACATATGGTGCAGCCCGGCACGGCGGAGTTGCTGGCGACGAGAATGGCAGTTTTCTTCAGCGTCGATGTAGCTCAACCACACTTCGACCCCGCATTTTTTCTCCAGGCGGCGGACGATTTGCAGCAGCATTCTTGTGCCGGTGTCGTCCATTTCATGCACCCGGCTGAAATCGAGGATCAGCACCTTGTGGCGCTCGTCATTGGGGGCTGCGTAAATGTGGTCGATCTGCTCGCGCAGGTCGATGGCGGTGCCGAAGAAAATATCGCCTTCGAGTTCGATAATTTTGACGTCGCAGTTTGCTTCGGCGAGGCGCTGGCGGTTTTCCGCGCTGCGCAGTTCCATCGAATGTCTTTCCCGATGGGTGTAGGTTCGGAAGATGACTTTGCCGCTCAGCTTGTAGAGCAGGCCGGCAATATTGATCAGTACGCCGCCCAGGGTGACCCAGATCAACTTGGCGCCCAGCAACAGGACGGCGCTGAGCATGAAGGCGGCGGTGAGTAGATTGATCAGCGCGTCGGCATTTTTTCGATTTGCCCGC
>CAZLPR010000223.1:0-4001 GCA_964561415.1 uncultured Dechloromonas sp.
CGGGCGGCTTCTGCAGCTCGCGCCGCCTGAGCGGCCTGCTCGGCAAGAATTTTCGAGAGGCGGTCAATCAACCGCGTCATGCGCTTCTCGTTCTGCTGCAGACTGCCAATCTCTTTACGTTGGTTGTTTACTTTTTTGGAAACTTGGGTGTAAAGCAATTTGCGCGCTTCGCGCTGCTTCTGTAATTCGGCATGCCGTTTTTGTTGTTCTGCCTCGACTTCAGTTAACTCGGCACTGCGCTCCTTGGTATTGGCAGCGAGCGCCTTTTTCTTGTGAAGCGTCGTGTTGATTTTGCCCATCAGCTCAGTACGGGTCAGGGCAATTGCCGACAAATAATGCAAATCACGGGCAAGCTGGTTGGGGTCGTCACCATTGAGCAAAAGTTGTAGCGAATCCGGTGTGCCCCGCAGGTATTGCTTGTAAACAAGTTTTTCCAGTTGGGCTTGCTGCTGTCTAAGTGTGCCACCCAGTTCTTCTGATTGCTGCTCAAGATTTTTGAGGGTTTTTTGCAGTTGACCGCGCTGGTTGGAAAAGTCATGCAATTCACGCTGCAGGCGGGATATTTCACGCTCAGATTCGCGCAGAAGATCCGCAGCATCGGCTTTGTCTTCTTCGCTGGCAGTAAGATCCTTGCGCAAACTTTTGATGCGATCGCGCAACTCTCCAAGGTCGGCCTGCTTTTCGGCAATCTCCGGCGATTGCGGTGTGGTCGAGGCTTTTTGCGGTGCTTTTGCCTGTGCGGCGAAGGCAAAAACGAAAACGGCGGCTAAAAGTGCCGCCGTCCGGGCTATGGCGGGTTGCCATCGTGCAGGGAGTGGCTCTTGCACAAATGCGGCAGTGCGATCATGTTCTTGAGCCATTACAATTGATGCCGATTAAGGTCCGCGAAACACAAAACCTTATTTTATAATGATCCATTCGCCGATAACGAGGTTTTATCTTGGACACGCTTCCCTTCAATTTGATTGATAAGCAGGAGCACATTGAAACGGCGGCACGGGCGCTCAAAGCAATTGCGCATCCCCTGCGCTTGAAAATACTTTGTGTGTTGGGTGGCCAGGAGGCCTGTGTTCAGGAAATCGTTGATGCGGTTGGCACCTCGCAAAGCAATATTTCCCAGCACTTGGCCATCCTGCGGGAAAAGGGTGTCTTGCTGACGCGCAAGGATGCCAATCGGGTATTTTACCGGGTGGGCGACCAGCGTACCCTGCAACTAGTTAGTCTTATGCGTGAGGTTTTTTGTGGTGAAAAGGGTTAATTAATGCCAATGGATTTTATAAATCAGAATGTTATGTTGATCTCGCTAGTGGTGATCAGCGGCTTTGCTTTGCTTTGGCCGCTTTTGATGCCTTCGGCGGCCAACGCAGTTACTCCTGGCGAAGCAACCACGCTAATCAATCGCGAAGACGCGCACATCGTCGATGTGCGCGAAGCGGGTGAATTCACCGAGGGGCATTTGCCCAATGCGTTGAATATTCCGCTGGCGAAAGTGACTGAACGCATTGGCGAGCTGGAGAAGTTCAAGGACAAGCCCATTATTTTCTGCTGTGCCTCCGGGATGCGTTCGGGTAAAGCGAGCGCCGAATTGAAAAAGCAAGGTTTTACCAAGCTTTATAACCTGGCGGGCGGTGTTGATGCCTGGGTCGGTGCCGGTTATCCGGTCAAAAAAGGAACACGAAACAAATGAGTGTCGCGGTGTTGATGTACACGACGGCGGTTTGCCCTTTCTGCATTCGCGCCAAGCAACTTTTGGCCGCGCGCGGGGTGACTGATATCGAAGAGGTGCGGGTTGATCTTGACCCTGACCGCCGTGATGAAATGATGCAAAAAACCAGTCGCCGCACGGTGCCGCAGATTTTTGTCGGTGATACCCATGTCGGTGGTTGTGATGAGCTTTACGCCCTCGATTCGGTGGGTAAATTGCAACCCTTGCTCGATGGCAAGGCCTGAAACCGATTAATTACTGAAATTACAGAAAGAGAAATCATGGAACAAAACGAACAGCCGGTCTTTGGTATTGAAAAGCTTTACATCAAAGATCTCTCGGTTGAGGTGCCAAATGCTCCTGAAATTTTCCTCGAGCGCGAAGCGCCGCAGGTTGAAATTCAGCTCAATACCAGCGGTCGCGGTGTTGGCGAGGGGGTATTCGAAGTGGTTCTGACGGTGACGGTGACGGCCAAATTTGGCGAAAAGACAGTGTTCTTGGTCGAAGTCGGCCAGGCAGGTATTTTCCGCATCATGAATGTGCCGGATGAGCAGGTCGAGCCGTTGATTGCCATCGCTTGCCCGAACATTCTGTTCCCCTATGCCCGTGAAACGGTGTCCGATGCCGTGACGCGCGCAGGCTTCTCGCCGATTGTGCTGCAGCCGGTCAATTTTGAAGCGATGTACATGCAGCGCATGCAGGAGCAGACTGCTGCCAACGCTGAACCGACCATTCAATAAAATGCTCATCTGGCGCCAAACACTCGCTGCTCTGTTATTGCTTGGCGCTGCGAGTGCGGCGCAGGCCATTGACTATCGCTCAGTGAATGTGCCCGCAGCGATTCTTTATGACTCGCCATCGCAACAGGGGAAAAAGCTCTACCTGATCAAGGCGCAGACCCCGGTTGAGGTCGTGGTTCGGCTGGAGGGCTGGCTCAAGGTGCGCGATGCTGAAGGGGCGCTGGCCTGGATTGAGGCTGGCGATTTGGCCGATCGTCGCACGCTTGTGGTGACGGCCCCCAGGGCGGCTATTCGTCAAGTGGATAATGCCGAAGCGCCGCTTGTTATCGAACTGGACAAGTGGGTTGCCGTCGAGTTTATCGAATCCGCCTCGCCCGGCTGGGTCAAGGTGCGTCATGCCGATGGCGCTACGGGCTACATTCATTCGACACAGGTATGGGGCTTATGAAAATTACATTGCTCGGTGCTGGAGCATGGGGTACGGCACTGGCTATGGCTTTTGCTGGCAAGCATCAAGTTGTCCTGTGGTCGCGCGAGGGTGATGTTGCGGTCGACCTGCAAAATAATCGTGAAAATCGACGGTTTTTTCCTGGGCACAAGCTGCCTGAATCTATCGTGATTTCGACCGATTTTGCCGCAGCGGTTGCCGCCGCTGAATTGCTCATTGTAGCGACGCCGATTGCCGGCCTGAGGCCAACGCTCGAGCGTCTTCACGCACTGAATACGTTTTTGCCTTTGCTTTGGGTTTGCAAGGGCTTTGAAGCTGGCAGTGGTAAATTGCCGCACCAAATAGTAATGGATGTATTGGGGCCGCGAGCCATTTGTGGTGCGTTATCCGGCCCAAGCTTTGCTGATGAGGTCGCAGCCGGTCGGCCGACAGCTGTTGCATTAGCAGCCAATAACCCAGATTTCGCTCGCGAAACATCACGGCAGTTACATACGACAACGTTGCGCATTTACGCCAACGGTGATTTGGTCGGTGTTGAAGTTGGCGGGGCGGTCAAGAACGTGCTGGCGATTGCGACGGGGGCTTGCGACGGCCTTGGGCTTGGCCTGAATGCGCGGGCTGCATTGATAACGCGAGGTTTGGCTGAAATCGCGCGTCTCGGCCAGGCGCTCGGCGCCCAGCGCGAAACATTCATGGGGTTGGCTGGTATGGGCGACCTGATTCTCACATGTACCGGTGATTTGTCACGTAATCGTCGCGTCGGCATGGCGCTGGCTGAAAACAAGTTGTTGCCGAAAATCCTGGAAGAGCTGGGACATGTCGCCGAGGGGGTTTACACCGCACGCGAAGTTGATCGACTGGCTAGAAAGCTCGATGTCGATATGCCGATTTGTGCGGCAGTAGCTGCTGTGCTGGATGGTCGAATGCGTGCAGCAGAAGCTGTTGAGCAATTAATGTCGCGTGACCCGAAGGAAGAGATTAGTTAAACCCTTCTTTAAAAACCAGATCAGGCTAAACGGCGACTCTCGAGTGCAGGCGTTTTAAGCCAATCTTTCAGGGTTTCACGCTGATTTTGTTTTTAATTGGCTGCATGTTGAGAATTTAGTTG
>CAZLPR010000224.1:0-3987 GCA_964561415.1 uncultured Dechloromonas sp.
GACCAAAGTCGAGTTGAACAATCCCCGCACGTTCGCCAGCGGCTGGTCGTTCAATCATAAATGTTTCCGGACGAGAGAAGCAGTGGCCCGCTATTTAAGCGGGCCATGTCGCAGGCGATAACTATTCTGCCGCTTGTTCTTGCTGGAGGTTAACCGGGCGAGCCGGAACCACCGTTGAGATGGCATGCTTATATACCATCTGGGTTACCGTATTCTTCAACAGTACTACGTACTGATCAAAGGATTCAACCTGACCCTGCAATTTAATCCCGTTAACGAGGTAAATCGAAACAGGAACGTGTTCTCGGCGAAGAGCGTTGAGGAAGGGGTCTTGTAGCAATTGCCCTTTGTTGCTCATGGTGTGGACTCCATGTGTGTTGTTATGAGCTGTCTAATGTACCGAAAATTACTTCGCGATGGCGAGTTATTTACGGATTATTTCTTGCTTTGCCGGCAAATGGATTTTCACTGGCGACAAACTGGATTTTTAAAGGCGTTCCTTGCAGTTTAAAGGCCTCGCGGAAGACGTTTTCAAGATAGCGCCGATAGCTATCGCCAATATGGTCAACAGCATTGCCATGCACAACGATAATCGGCGGATTGGACCCTCCTTGATGCGCATAGCGCGGTTTCGGGCGAAAAAGACCATGTTTGGGTGGCGCCTGCTTGGCGACGGCATCGGCCAGCACCCGTGCCAGACGCGGCGTCGTCATTTTTGACATAGCGGCTGAGAAGGCGGCATCAACTGAGCGAAACGTCGCTTCGAGACCGATATTATTGCGTGCCGAAATAAAATGAAATTTGGCGAAATCGAGGAATTTAAGCTTACGTTGCAAGATCACGCGTGTTTGCTCGCGGGTATAAGCATCGAGCCCATCCCATTTATTGACAGCAACAACCAGCGCCCGACCGGATTGCACGATGAAATCAGCAATATGCGCATCTTGATCGGAAATATCCGCCTGTGCATCAACCATTAAAATCACAACATTGGCATCTTCAATTGACTGCAGCGTTTTAACCACCGAAAATTTCTCAATAGTTTCAAAGACTTTGCCACGCTTTCGCATGCCTGCCGTATCGATCAGCACATACTTCCGGCCACCGCGTTCGAAATCAATTTCGATCGAATCACGCGTCGTCCCGGGCGCATCGAAGGCGATGACACGGTCCTCGCCGAGCAGGGTATTGATCAGGGTCGATTTGCCGACGTTTGGACGGCCAACGATGGCGACCCGAACCGCAGTAGATTTTGCCTCATCTTCATCTGGCTCAGGAAAACCGGCCAGCGCCAAATCAACGATACCGCGTACACCTTCGCCATGTGCAGCAGAGATGGCGTTAGGCTCGCCCAAACCAAGTTCATGAAAGTCCGACTCAGCCATGCCGGAATCGAGACCCTCCGACTTGTTGACCGCAATAAACACCGGACGGCCAATGCGCCGCAGCTTGTTGGCAATTTCCTTGTCGTGCGGCGTGACACCTGAGCGGCCATCAACAACAAAAATAACCGCATCGGCTTCGGCAATTGCCTGCTCCGTCTGGCGGGCCATTTCGTGCAGGATACCTTCGGTGATGAGTGGCTCGAAACCACCGGTATCAACGACCAGATAGGGCTTGCTGCCCAATTTTCCATGGCCGTAGTGACGGTCGCGGGTCAAACCCGGCATATCGGCAACAATGGCATCGCGTGACTTGGTCAAACGATTGAACAGGGTGGATTTGCCGACATTAGGTCGACCAACCAGGACTAGCGTAGGTTTCATTGCGCCTCGATTAGACTCACGTTACCGCCTATGGTTTGCACCAGAAAGCCGGAACCGAGCAATTGGACTGCAGCACGAACAGGTGTGCCATCAGTTTTTTGACGGGCGGCAAAGCCCCCGTCTTCCCGGGAGAGAAAATGCACAATCCCTTCCGCATCCGCCGCAGCGACCAAACCACGGCGAACCGCCGGGCCGGAAACACGGCGATTCAAAAGCTTGTCCTGTTTCCAGAGGCCGCTACCCGACAGACGATCAAAGGCGTGTACGGTGCCTTTATCATCGGTGACAAACAAATAACGTCCGTCAAGCGCCAGACCGACCGCGGAAGAGAGATCACGCGACCAGACCATTGCGCCGCTCTGCCCCATGTCAAAACAGGCGACCCGCCCCTGGAAGGCAACAGCACAAACCTGGCGACCATCGACGACAGGTGCGGCGACGATATCAGCAACGCGGTCAAGCTCAGTCGCCCCCTTGGGCAGCGCCACGGCGCCCTCCCAGACCGGTGCACCATTTTGCAGGGAAAGGGCAACCAGCTTACCGCCGGGAAAACCGACGAACAGGTATTGATCTGCAAATACCGGCGAACCGGCACTACGAATCGACAAGGTCGGCGTCGCGCGCTGATAAACCCACTTCTGGCCACCATCATTGCTAGCGAACAGGAAAATACGGTTATCGCCGCTCTTTACCGCAACCCCACTATCGCCCACGATGGGCGAAGCCAGCACTTCGCTGCTGACCTTCGCCTGCCAAAGCGGCTTGCCATCTTCGGCAGAAAACGCCAGCACATCGCCTTTGGGCGTACCGACCACAACGAGACGGTCATTGGCGCCGACACCGGCCGAAATCGGCTGGCCGACTTTTATTTTCCAGACTGATTTACCTTCTTCCAGCTTGTTGACCGTGCCGTCCGCCGCGGCGACAAAAACCGCATTGCCCACGACCGCCGGCGAAAAGGTGTAATCCCCCGCTTTGCCGGCACTGAATGACCATATCTGGCGAACTTCGAGACTTGCCGCAATCGGTTTCAGCAGTGCCATCTTTGGCCCGGCGCTGGTAAATGGATTGATTGAATCAAGCGAATCGGAAACGCTGGCGCAACCGCTCAGCAGCAAACCGGCGGCGGCAAAAATAGCGAGCAGGCGGCGCCTCGCCCAGGCTATCGAGCTTCTGCTGCAGCAACTCCCGGCCAGCGCCCTGCTTGTTTTTACCCTTCTCCTGTGCGGCCTTGTAGGCTGCGCGCGCTTCCGCCTTTTTGTCCTGGGCGGCAAGCACATCGCCTTTCAGTTCGAGAAAGCGGGCATCGAAAGCCGAAGAATGGTCAGCCTCCAGCTGCTTCAAGGCGGCATCGTAAGCCTTGTCGTCAAGCTCAACTGCGGCCAGACGCAAGCGAGCGATGTCCTTGACTTCGTCCTTGCCGTTGTCTGCCGCCCAAACCAGCTGCGCCCTGGCTGTTTTCAGATCACCCGCTTCAAAAGACTGCTTGGCGGCAAGCAAAGCGCCGAGGCCCGCATAAGATGTGCTGCCAAATTTTTCAGCCAGCTCACCTGCGGCCGACTTTGTTTTCTGAGCGTCGTGATTGATCACGGCCTGCTCGAGCACGGCGAAAACAGCCGAAGCCTGGGTCGTCTGATTTCGCTGGTACCAGTTCCAGCCCTGCCAAGTGACAACCGCCAGACAAAAAACCGTTACCAGGCTAGTGACCAGGTTGCCATACATTTTCCACCAGGTTTTCAGCGTATCGAGTTGTTCCTGCTCTTCAAGATCGTAATGTGCCATGCTGCTTATTCCTCGTCCGTTTCATCCGAATCAATGAGTTGTCCGATGATGGCTTCCGCCAAATCGTCCACTTTAACTTTAAGTTGCGCCGAACCCGCTTGACGCAACGGTTTCAACTGGGCCTCCCCGGTCGACGCCTCATCATCGCCAATAATGACGGCAAATGCCGCACCGCTGCCATCGGCCTTCTTCATTTGTGACTTGAAACTGCCGCCACCGCAATGCAAAAGCACATTAATTCCCTGATCGCGCAAGCCTTCGGCAACGCGGAAGGCGAGACGGGAAGCAGCTTCGCCTTGATGCACGAAATAGACATCAGGCGCCGGTCCCGCCGGTTCGCCACCGGATTCCCTGATCAACGCAATCAGCCGCTCGACACCCATGGCAAAACCACAGGCCGGCGTCGGCTTGCCGCCCAGTTGGCCAACCAGACCGTCGT
>CAZLPR010000225.1:0-3975 GCA_964561415.1 uncultured Dechloromonas sp.
GGGCCGGCCGCTGCGCCGACAGGCGTTCGGCGATTTTCAGGCGCTCGATGCTGTGCACCCAATTGAAATGTTCCGCCACCAGCCGGGTCTTGTTGCTTTGCAGCGGGCCGATGAAATGCCAGTCAATTCGCCGGTTGACCGCAGCACCCGGCAGAAGGCGCCCGCGGGCTAGAGCCATCGCCTTGTCAACGCCTTCCTGGACGTAGTTTTCACCGAAAGCGACTTGTCCGGCTGCGGCAGCTTCGAGCACGCAGGCCAGCGGCCAGGTCTTGCTCGCGGCGAGCAGTTCAATGCTCGCCGGCAAGCGTCCGGCGGCCTTTGCGGCATCGGCAATACGTGCCTTGACGGCTTGCAGGTTGCTGGCGATTGCGCTCATAATCCTTTTGGTATTTTCATCGATTTTCAGTATACACGCGCCCCAAGGACGATCCGCATGGACATCACCGAACTGCTGGCTTTCAGCGTCAAGAACAAAGCTTCCGATCTTCACCTGTCCTCCGGCCTGCCGCCGATGATCCGGGTGCATGGCGATGTCCGTCGCATCAATCTGCCGGCGATGGAGCACAAGGACGTGCATGGCATGGTGTATGACATCATGAACGACGGCCAGCGCAAAATCTACGAGGAGACGCTGGAGTGCGACTTTTCCTTCGAGATTCCCAATCTGGCGCGCTTTCGGGTCAATGCCTTCAACCAGCAGCGCGGTTCGGCAGCGGTTTTTCGGACCATTCCATCCAAAGTCTTGACGCTGGAAGAGCTGAATTGTCCGAAGATTTTCAAGGATATTTCCGAATTCCCGCGCGGCATTGTGCTCGTTACCGGGCCGACCGGTTCGGGCAAATCGACGACGCTGGCGGCGATGGTCAATCACGTCAATGAAAACGATTACGGCCATATTCTGACCGTTGAAGATCCGATCGAATTCGTCCATGAGTCGAAAAAATGTCTGATCAACCAGCGTGAAGTCGGGCCGCATACGTTGTCGTTCGCCAACGCCCTGCGCTCGGCCCTGCGGGAAGATCCGGACGTCGTGCTGGTCGGCGAAATGCGCGACCTGGAAACAATCCGTCTGGCGCTCACCGCCGCAGAAACCGGGCACCTGGTTTTCGGCACGCTGCATACGTCTTCGGCAGCCAAGACGGTGGATCGTATTGTTGACGTTTTCCCGGCAGCCGAGAAAGAAATGGTCCGCTCGATGTTGTCCGAATCGTTGCGCGCAGTGATTTCGCAGACCTTGCTCAAAACCAAGGATGGCACTGGCCGGGTCGCAGCGCATGAAATCATGATCGGCACCCCGGCGATCCGTAACCTGATCCGTGAAAACAAGGTGGCGCAGATGTATTCGGCGATCCAGACCGGCCAGAATGTCGGCATGCAAACGCTGGATCAGAACCTGCTCGACATGGTGCGGCGCAATATCGTTTCCAGTGCCGAAGCGCGCAACAAGGCGGCCAACAAGGATGCTTTCCAGGCCTGATGCATTGCCACAATAATTTTGAAAGGTAGTTATGGAACGCGATCAGGCAATGAAATTCATGCACGATCTTTTGCGCCTGATGTCGCAGAAGAAAGGCTCCGATCTGTTCATTACCGCCGGTTTTCCGCCGGCCATCAAGCTTGACGGGAAAATTACGCCGGTTTCCAATCAGGTGCTGACTTCGGCGCACTCGGCCGAGCTGGCGCGGTCGATCATGAATGATCGCCAGGCGGCGGAATTCGAGGCGACGAAGGAATGCAATTTCGCCATTTCGCCAGCCGGGATCGGGCGTTTCCGCGTCAACACGCTGGTCCAGCAGGGCCGCGTCGGCGTCATTTGCCGGACGATCAACATGAGCATTCCGACGCTCGATGAGTTGTTGCTGCCGCCGGTGCTCAAAGACCTGGCGATGAGCAAGCGTGGCCTGATTATTTTCGTCGGCGGCACCGGCACCGGCAAAACCACCTCGCTGGCAGCGCTGGTTGATTACCGCAACGAAAATTCCTACGGCCATATCATCACGATTGAAGACCCGATCGAATATGTCCATGAGCACAAAAACTGCATCGTCACCCAGCGTGAGGTCGGGGTGGATACCGACGATTGGGGGCCGGCGCTGAAAAACACGCTGCGCCAGGCGCCGGATGTCATTCTGATGGGTGAAATTCGCGACCGCGTGACGATGGATTACGCCATCGCCTTTGCCGAAACGGGCCATCTGGCGCTCGCTACGCTGCATGCCAATAGCGCCAATCAGGCGATAGACCGGATCATCAACTTCTTCCCGGAAGAGCGCCGCCAGCAATTGCTGATGGATCTTTCGCTGAACTTGCGGGGCATGGTCTCGCAACGCTTGCTGCCGAAAAAAGATGGCAAGGGGCGGATGGCGGCCATCGAAGTCATGCTCAACTCGCCGCTGATCTCCGACCTGATCTTCAAGGGCGAAGTGCATGAGATCAAGGAGATCATGAAGAAATCGCGCGAGCTCGGCATGCAGACTTTCGACCAGGCGCTGTTTGATCTTTATGAAGCCGGCAAAATTACCTATGAAGATGCCTTGCGCAATGCCGATTCGTTGAATGACCTGCGCCTGCAGATCAAGCTGCACGGCAAGGAATCGAAGGGCCGCGATTTGAGTAGCGGCATTGGTCACCTCGATATTGTTTGATTATTTTTCCTTCCAAGGGGACTGCCATGCGTTTATTTTCCAAGCCCGTTTTTGCCTTTATTTTGGCGTTGACCGCAGCCATTGCTCAGGCCGGCACGCTCGATGCGATTTCCAGCGCTGACGCCAGCGCCGTCAAGGCGGCGCTGGCCAAAGGCGCCGATTATGCGGTGGCTTCACTCGGCAAGAACAATGGTTTTCTCGGCAACGGTCAGGTAAAAATTCCGCTGCCCGGTTACTTGCAAACAGCCGAAAAAGGCCTGCGCATGTTCGGTATGGGCAAGCAGGCGGATGAGTTGATTGAAACGATGAATCATGCCGCTGAAAAGGCGGTGGCTGAAGCCCGGCCGATTCTTGCCGAGTCGATCAGGAAGATGAGTGTGCAGGATGCCAAGGGAATTTTGACCGGTGGCGAAGATAGCGTGACGCAGTATTTCAAGCGCACTTCAAGCGAGCAATTGATGCAGAAATTCACCCCCGTCGTCAAAGCGGCCACCCAGAAAGTCAAACTGGCCGAGCAGTACAACAAGTTTGCCGGCAAAGCGGCGAGTAGCGGTCTGATCGACCAGAAGGATGCCGATATCGACAGCTACGTGACGCAAAAGGCGATGGATGGCCTGTTCCTGATGATTGCCGAGGAAGAGAAAAAGTTGCGCACCAACCCGATTGGCGCCGGTAGCGATTTGCTGAAAAAGGTATTCGGCGCGCTTTGAGCTAAAGCTGGCGGCGCGTTGCGCCGTTGATGCAGGCAAGGAGTCCGCCCCATGAAACTCAGCCGCCTCGAAGCAACGACCCAGCGCCACTCGTCGGTGGCGAGTCAGCGAGTGCGCCACGCGGACGAAGAAAATGTACGGCGGGTCGAGGCGATGGAAGGCGTCGAAGATGATCGCCAGCGTTCGTTGCAGCAGGAATTGCTCAATTTTGAGGCGCCGGCAAGCGCGCCGTTTTCTGGCGGCGAGGGTGTTTTGCAGGATGCCCGGCAAGTTGCGGCTGAACTGGTTTTGCTCGGCAGCAACCGCAACGGACTGCTCAAACTGCAGGCGCTGAGCCATGTCTTTTCAAAGATCGACGACCAGGCCTGAGCCTGCTGCGCAGGAACCGTATCGTTGCTTCGCGCAGACCATCCCGCCCAGGCGCACCGACTGCGCGTCCAACTGAGGAATCAAGGTTGAAGCGTTGCAACGTCCGCACTCAACCGGGGCTTACCGGTTAAAATTTGCCCCCCTGCCCACACGCCCCGTTCCGCCGGGGCGTTGCCATTGATGTCCGGTCTCAATCCGCAACAACGCGAAGCAATCCATTATCTCGACGGCCCGCTGCTGGTGCTCGCCGG
>CAZLPR010000226.1:0-3944 GCA_964561415.1 uncultured Dechloromonas sp.
CTGGTAGCCGGCGCAGGAGGCCTGGGAAGACAGCGCGTCTATGCTTTGCGCCCGCGAAATGCGCGGCAGCAGTTCGAGCGCGAAGGCGGTGATCTTCCTGTCATTCAGGGCGGCAAGGCGGGCTTTGTCCTCGAAAGGTTTCAACAGGCCGATCAGGACGGCGCCTGCCGGCATCGCGGCGATCTCTTCGGCTGACGGCGGGGTGACGCGCAAAATCAGGCCGGCGTTGTCATAGGCTTCGGCAATGCCATTGACCATCTTGACGTCGGCAAAGTCAGTGTCGAGGAAGTGGCTTTCGGCGCCGGCGCTTTGCTCCATCAGCAGGCTGGCGCCCAGCGCGGCAAACTTCCTGGCCGTTTCGGGAACGAGTGCAACCCGGCTTTCGCCGGGGGCGCGTTCCCTCGCGACCGCTATCGATAAGGGCATGCTCGATTCTCCGTGGTAATGATTTTGTGATCGCTGATTTTTTGTCAGTCGGTATTCAATGGGTGGTTCCTGAAGCGAATTTCCTCCGGGTAGGGGAAAAAATCTTCAACGTGACCGGCGCGAATTTTCTGTTGGGCATCCTGCCAGAATTTTGCCGACAAGAGGTCGCGATGATGCTGGTGAAATATTTTGCGCAGGGTCGGCGAGGCGAGCAGGAAGGTGCTGAATTCTTCCGGGAAAACGTCATTTTTGGCGACCGGATACCAGACTTCGCCGGACATTTCGGTTTCAAAGTCCGGTGCCGGCGGAATATTCCGGAAGTTGCAATCCGTCATGTACTCGATTTCGTCGTAATCGTAAAAGACGACGCGGCCGTAGCGGGTGACGCCGAAATTTTTCCACAGCATGTCGCCGGGGAAAATGTTGGCCTGCGCCATTTCCCGGATGGCGCTGCCGTATTCCTTGATGGCGTGCTCGAGGCCGGCCAGATTGTTTGAACGTTCCATCCGGTCGAGGTGGATATTCAACGGCTCCATCCGGCGCTCGATATAAATATGCTTGATGACCAGCGTTTCGCCATCGATTTCAAAACAGGTCGGGGCGAGCGTCTGCAATTCCGCCATCACTTCCGGGCTAAAGCGTTTGAGCGGAAAAGCGGCGTTGGAAAATTCGAGCGTGTCGGCCATGCGACCGACGCGGTCAACCTGCTTAACCATCATGAATTTGCGTTTGACGGTGGCCCGGTCCATGTTTTTCGAGGCGCCGAAGACATCCTTGATGATCTTGAAAACGTAAGGGTAGGAAGGCAAGGTGAAGACCAGCATGACCAGGCCGCGAATGCCCGGCGCCATGATGAATTTGTCTTCCGAATGATGCAGGTGATAGATGAAGTCGCGGAAGAACATGGTTTTGCCCTGCTTGCCGAGGCCGAGCATGATGTAAAGCTCGGAGCGCGGCTTGTTGGGCAGGATGGAGCGGAGAAATTGCACATAGCCGGACGGCACTTCCATATCGACCATGAAGTAGGCGCGCGATAGCGAAAAAAGCAGGCCGATCCGCCAGGCGTCGAGGAGGACGGTGTCGAGATAAAGCCGGCCGTTTTTGTCGTGCAGCACCGGGATGGCGAACGGATATTCGGCCGAGCCGTTGATCGCCTTGCCGATGATGTAAGCCGCCTTGTTGCGGTAAAAGGCCGAGCCGAGAACCTGGATCTGGAAATTGACTTCCCGCGCCGGCATGGTTTTCAGGTGGCGGCAAACAGCCTGGTAAACGTAATCGACATCGCGCTCCAGGTCGGCAAACGGCCGTTGCCATTGAAAATCCGCGACGATCCGGCGCACGGTGCCGCGCAGGCCGCCTTCCATGGCGTAATAGCTGCGGTAAATCGGCTCGAAGTCGGCCTCGATGTTCTCGGTGGACAGCGTCGGGCGGACGAAAATGAAGTCGTTGCGGAAGTAGTCGCGATGCAGAATCTTGGTCGTCACCGAGTTGAAAAAAGTTTCGGCCAGTTCCGGCTGCTTGTGATTGAGCAGGAGGCCGATGTAGAGCAGCTTCACTTGCTGCCAGGTATTGTCATCGAGATGTTGGGCATCAAACTCGTGGCGCAGGCGGATGACGCATTCATCGACCCGGTCATCATAAAAACGGATGCGTTCGCGGACTGCCTTGTGCACGCCCAGCCAGTCGGCTTTTTCAAAGCGCGTCTTGGCCTCTTGGCTGGTTTCACGAAAAAGCTTGTAATGTTTGTTGAAGCCCTGGATCAGGGCGAGCGCGATCTGGTGTGCAGTGGTGCCGTAGAGGCCGACGGAAATTTTCATGGAGGCGATTTATGCTGCATGGAAACGATGATTCTAGCATTGCCGGAAAGTTGCTCACTGACTGGCAGCGCGGGATTTATTCACGCATAATCAAGCGCGTTACGGGGCAGTAATTTCTTCCTTTAGAGTGCCCAGGCGGCTCTCGGTGCCGGCAAAATCCGTCGTCAATACAATTATTCAAGGAGCGAACATGACATCTCACATCAATGTGCCGCAGGGCGGTCAGAAAATTGTTCCGGGGCAGGCTACGCCCGATCATCCAATCATTCCTTTCATCGAAGGCGACGGTATCGGCATCGACATTACGCCGGTGATGATCAAGGTGATCGATGCTGCGGTCGACAAGGCTTATGGCGGCAAAAAGAAGATTCACTGGATGGAGGTTTACGCCGGTGAGAAATCCACCCGTTTGTACGGGCCGGACGAATGGTTCCCGAAGGAGACTTTCGACGCGCTGAAAGAATATTCCGTGTCGATCAAAGGCCCGATGACGACGCCGGTCGGCGGCGGCATCCGCTCGCTCAACGTGGCCTTGCGCCAGGAACTCGATCTCTACCAATGCGTCCGCCCGGTGCAATATTTCAAGGGCGTGCCGTCGCCGTTGAAGCACCCGGAACTGACCAATATGGTCATTTTCCGCGAGAATACCGAAGATATTTACGCCGGCATCGAATGGGCCGCCGAATCGGAAGGCGCCAAAAAGGTCATCAAATTCCTGCAGGACGAAATGGGCGTCAAGAAGATCCGTTTTCCGGCCACTTCCGGCATCGGGATCAAGCCCATTTCGGTCGAAGGCACGACCCGCCTGGTGCGCGCCGCGCTCAAGTACGTTATCGCCAACGACCGCAAGTCGCTGACCATCGTGCACAAGGGCAACATCATGAAATTCACCGAAGGCCTGTTCCGCGACACCGCCTACAAAGTGGCGCAGGAGGAATTCGGGGCTGAAATGATTGACGGCGGGCCGTGGTGTAAATTCAAGAATCCGAACTCCGGTCGCGAAGTGATCGTCAAGGATTCGATTGCCGACGCCTTCCTGCAGCAAATCCTGCTCCGTCCGGCCGAATACGACACCATCGTCACGACCAACCTGAACGGCGATTACATCTCCGACGCGCTGGCTGCGCAGGTAGGCGGCATCGGCATTGCGCCGGGCGCCAACATCTCCGACCAGTACGCCTGTTTTGAAGCGACGCATGGCACCGCGCCGAAATACGCCGGGCTGGACAAGGTGAATCCCGGTTCGCTGATTCTTTCCGCCGAAATGATGCTGCGCCATCTGGGCTGGGTCGAAGCGGCCAATCTGGTCATCAAGGCGATGGAGGCCGCGATCGGCGATAAGCAGGTGACCTATGACTTTGCCCGCCTGATGGAAGGCGCCGACGAGCTTTCCTGCTCGGAATTCGGTGACGCAATGATCGCCCGCCTGTAAAACGCGGCGATTTTGAATGAAGCCCCCGTGTGGGGGCTTCTTCTATTTTGGACGGCGCATTGAACAAACAACCCATCGCAGTTTTCGATTCCGGCCTCGGCGGCCTGACGGTGTTACGCGCCTTGCGCGGTCAACTGCCGCAGGAGGACTTTTTTTATTTCGCCGATACCCGTTTTTTACCCTACGGCGATCGGCCGGAAATCTTCCTCAAGGAACGTGGCGTCCTGATTGCCGAAGCGCTGGCCAAACGCGGCGCCAAAGCGCTGGTG
>CAZLPR010000227.1:0-1762 GCA_964561415.1 uncultured Dechloromonas sp.
GATGAGTCCGCGCTTCGGCTTCATCGACATCGCCGACCGCTTCTGCACCGGCTCCTCGATCATGCCGCAGAAGAAGAACCCGGACGTACCGGAACTGGCCCGAGGCAAAACCGGCCGCGTTTACGGCCAGTTGATGTCGCTGCTCACCCTGATGAAGTCGCAACCGTTGGCCTACAACAAGGACAATCAGGAAGACAAGGAACCGCTGTTCGACGCCGTCGACACCGTCACCGACACGCTGCGCATCTTCGCCGACATGGCCGGCGGCATCACCGTCAAGCCGGAAGCAATGAAAGCCGCGCTGACCCAGGGCTTCGCCACCGCGACCGACCTCGCCGACTACCTGACCAAGAAAGGCCTGCCCTTCCGCGATGCGCATGAAGCCGTCGGCCACGCCGTCAAGGCGGCCGAAGCCAAAGGAGTCGATCTGCCGCAACTGACGCTGGATGAACTGAAAGCTTTCTGCCCACAAGTGGAAAATGATGTTTTTTCCGTGTTGACCGTGGAAGGTTCGCTCGCCTCGCGCAACCACATCGGCGGCACCGCTCCCGAGCAAGTACGGGCAGCCATTGTCCGGGCCCGCAGCCGGCTCTAAACGACGCTTAAAAAGCTCGGCAAGTACGAGCTTTTCAAGCCGCTCGGCGAAGGCGCATCCAGTACCGTTGATCCCGGTCGCCCTCTTCGCCCAGCGTCAGGTGGCGATCAAGGCCGCCACCCCCGATGCTCTCAGCAACCCGAAAAAAGCAAGCTTTACACCCATCTTTTCCTCAACGAAGCCTCGCTGGTCGGCAAGCCCAGGTACCCATCAATCAGCGCCTGACAGATTTTTGAGCGACCGCTTCAACGTCAAGGCTCAAAAAAACCCGCCGTAGCGGGTTGTTCGTGTTGTGCCGTCAGAATCAGGCTTGGGCAACACTTTCCAGCATCTTTTGCAGCTCGCCTGCCTGATACATCTCCTTGACGATATCGCAGCCGCCGACAAATTCGCCCTTGATGTAAAGCTGCGGAATGGTCGGCCAGTTGGCGTATTCCTTGACGCCGTTGCGGATTTCTTCATCGGCCAGCACGTTGACCGTAACAAAATCATTGACGCCGCAAGCCTTCAACACTTGCACGACCGTGGCGGAAAAACCGCACTGCGGGAAGCGGGCGTCGCCCTTCATGTAGAGGACGATGGGATTGGTAGTTACGGTGTCGTGAATGCGCTTTTGTACGTCGGACATGGGTTCTCCAGATTAAAATTCATTGCTACAGGCTAAAAAATGGGCAGCAAACCAAGGCTCTGCGTTAGGCGCGAATGGCAGGAATAAGTTCCAGCCATTCGCTGGGCGAGAGAAATAAATTGTGTCGGCGTCAAATCCTGAAGCGGGCGGTTGCAGCCCTTACGGAATCAGACAGCACTTGCAATTCACGAGCGGTGGAAGCGGCGGAAGCGCTTGCCGCACTGTTCTCTTCTGCCATTTGAGCAATATGTTCGACATTGCTGGCAACCTCATGGCTGGCTGAGCTTTGCTCCTTCAGCGCGTCTGAAATTGAACCGACGGCAATCTGGAGACGCTCGCTACCCTGAGTAATGCCCTGCATCGCTTCCCCTGCCTGCTCTGCCATCGCAACCCCGGTGGTAACCCGACTTACCGCAAAATCCATCTCATGCACTGCGCCAACAACGCCGGACTGAACAGCGCCAATCATCCCGGCAATTTCAGTCGTTGCCCGAGCCGTTCTTTCTGCCAGTTTGCGAACCTCGTCGGCCACCACGGCA
>CAZLPR010000227.1:1772-3227 GCA_964561415.1 uncultured Dechloromonas sp.
CGCCGGCCCGGGCGGCCTCAATGGCTGCATTGAGGGCGAGAAGGTTGGTCTGCTCGGCAACATCCTTGATAACCTGAACGACGCCAGTAATACGGCTGGAATGCTCGCCCATCTGGTTGATCGCTTCAGCGGAGCGTTTGACCGCACTTTCAATCTGCTGCATCTCAACAATAGTGCGCTGGATGACATCGCCGCCCTGATCCGACAGCTCTGCAGCACGAACACTTTCACGTCGAGCTTCGGCTGCGCTGTCATTAACCTGATTGATGCTCACCGAAAGCTGTTCTACTGCCGACGCCATGCTCGATGCCGAATCGCTTTGCTCGCTGGAACCTGATGCCACCTGTTCGGATGCGGCAGCCAGTTGCAGCGAAGAACTGGAAAGCAGATCGGCATCCTGTTTGAGCTTGGAGACCATTTCCCGCAACTCGTTCTGCATTTTTGATAGCGCGGCGAGCAAGCTATCCTTGTTGGCGGATTTGAGTTGCAGCGGCTGCGAGAGATCACCCGTGGCAATACGCTGGACAGCCTCCTTGGCATCATTGGGCTCGCCGCCCAGCGGGCCGACCACCGAACGGATAGTCCATATTGCCAGCATGATTGAGAGCAGCAGCGAGCCGAGCAAGACGCTGCCAAGAACCAGATGGGCGCGCTCTGCAACATCCTTTGCATCCTGGGCGGAGGCCTCGAATAGCTCCCCCTGAATTTGCTGAAAGGCGGCAACGGCCTGCAGGTAGGCACTCAGTTTCGGCAGCCCATCCTTGAGGAAAAGCTGCTGGGCCTCGAGATGATTGCCGCTTTCAACCAGGCTTAAAACCTGCGGATATATTTGTGCAAAAGCATCCCGCGCCGTCTTCAGGTGAGCCGCGGCATCGCGCCCCTGCTGGACGTAAAGCATGCTTTCGATTTTTGCCATCGCATCCACCACGCGCCGGCGCTGCTTGTGAATATCAGCCGTATACGTACTCAGATTGGCCGGATCCTGCAAGAGCAACAACATTTTGCGTGAAACGTCATTGGCCGCATCGGATATTTCATTGGCGAGAACTGATTTTTTCCAGTCCTTCTCAACCATCACGCTCACTTCCTGACTAATCTGCCCCATTCCGGACCAGGCAAATCCGACAATAACAACCAAAACAATTAAATTGACAATGGCGCTGAACCATAGTCGCGCCGCCAGCGATAGATTCGAAAACATGTTTTCTCCCTTAATACATGGATACCTGAAAAACAATCCCCATATTCAGGTAGTCGCGCAGGATAATGCCAATCAGCTTGTCATTTTTTGATGAGTATCAAACAAGCCGCCGCTAAGGCGCTCGATTTTCGACAAATCTCGCCAAGTTTCAAATTTGACAAAGTCATTTTCCTGTAGCAAACGTCGCGAAGCTTCGCCTTGATCGTAGCCATGCTCGAAAAGCAACCAGCCGCCGGATGTCAGGTGCGCCGGCG
>CAZLPR010000227.1:3253-3939 GCA_964561415.1 uncultured Dechloromonas sp.
GGCCAGGCCGTCGCCCCCCTCCTCCTGGTCGGTCAGCGCCATTTGCGGCTCGAAAGGCAGGCCGTTGAGTTCCAGATGCGGATCGCCGGCGGCGACGTAGGGCGGATTTGAAACAATCAGGTCGAAAGTTTCGCCGGCCAGGTTTTCAAACCAGTCGCTCGGGCGGAAATCGATATTTGCGCCAAGCCGGCCGGCATTGTTGCAGGCCACCGAAATTGCCGCAAAAGACAGGTCGACCGCAATAATCTGCGCCGCCGGGCATTCCAGGGCCAGCGAAATGGCGACAATGCCGGAGCCGGTGCCCAGATCGAGAATTCTCGGCGCCGTCAGGCCATGCAGTTTTTCCAGCGCCAGTTCGATCAGCACTTCGGTTTCCGGACGGGGAATCAGCACGTCAGGCGAGACCTGGAAAACACGGCCGCGGAATTCCGCCTCGCCGACCAGATAGGCCAGCGGTTCACCGGCGGCGCGGCGCTCGACCCATTCGAGAAACTGGGCATAAGCCGGCGCGATCAGCGGCGTCTCCGGGCGCGCCAGCAAGTCGGTATGCGAGCAGCCAGTGGCGTATTGCAGCAGCAGACGGGCATCGAGCCGGTCGATTTTCTGCCGGGCTGCGGTCAACGCGGAAAACAGGGTCATTTTCAGTTCTGTTCGGCGAGCTCGGCCAACATATCGGCCTGATGCTC
>CAZLPR010000228.1:0-3930 GCA_964561415.1 uncultured Dechloromonas sp.
ACCGACGAGATGCTCGGGATCGCCTGCCAGTTGAAGCCGGAAATGGCCATGCTGGTGCCGGAGGGGCGGCATGAAGTGACGACCGAAGGCGGCCTTGATGTGCTGGCGCAAGAGGCGCGCTTGAAGACGGTAATTTCCCGCCTGGCCGATGCCGGCATCATGACCAGTGTTTTTATCGATGCTGAAATTGCCCAGATCGAAGCTGCGGCACGTATTGGCGCCTCTGTGTGCGAAATTCATACCGGCCCTTACGCCCACGCGTTTTACGCCCGGGGCCGTGATGCCGAAGCGCCGGCCGTACTCGCTGAACTGGCCAAGATTCGTCGGGCCGGTGAGCGCATTCGAGCGCTTGGCATGCGCTTTAATGCCGGGCATGCGCTTAATTATTACAACGTGCAAGCGGTCGCCCGTTTGCCGGGCGTGCGTGAATTGCATATCGGTCACGCCATTGTCAGTCGTTCTGTTTTTGTCGGCCTGCGCGAAGCGGTGCGTGAAATGAAGCAACTGATGCGCGAGGCGGCGCAACCGCTCGCATGATTTACGGCATCGGTACCGATATTGTTGCCATCAAACGCCTGCAAGGTATGTGGGAGCGCCACGGCGAAAAAACGGCGCAACGTTTGCTGGCGCCGCAGGAAATGGCTGATTTTGCCAAGGCGGCGGACAAAGGGCGTTTTCTCGCCAAGCGTTTTGCTGCCAAGGAGGCTTTCAGCAAGGCGCTCGGTACGGGTATTCGTCCGCCCGCGGTGTTGTCAGCGATTGCCGTTAGCCATGATGCGTTGGGGAAGCCGATTCTCAACTTCTGCGGTCAACTGGCAGAAATGGTCAAAAACCAAGGCTTGACGGCCCACCTTTCCCTGAGCGATGAGGCCGACTACGCCATCGCCTACGTTATTCTGGAACGCACATGATGCAACTTGCCCTTGGCCCGCTGATGATCGACCTTGCAGGGACGCAACTAACGGATCTCGATCGCCAGCGACTCTGCCACCCGCTGGTTGGCGGCATCATCCTGTTCAGCCGCAACTACGTCGAGCCTGGGCAATTAACGCAGTTGACCGCAGAGATTCATGCCCTGCGCACGCCGGCGTTGCTCATTGCGGTTGATCATGAAGGTGGTCGGGTGCAACGTTTTCGTGATGGTTTCACCCGTCTGCCCAGCATGGCAAGCCTTGGCCGTCTTTGGGACGAGCAGCCGGAAATGGCGCTTCAAGCCGCCCGCCAGGTAGGCTACATTCTGGCCGCAGAACTGCGCGCCTGCGGTGTCGACTATTCCTTTACGCCGGTGCTTGATCTTGACTATGGCCCGTCGCGCGTCATTGGCGACCGTGCTTTTCACCGTCAGCCGGCGGCGGTTGTGGCCCTGGCCGGGGCGCTGGCGCAGGGTTTGCATCAAGCCGGTATGGGCTCCTGTGGCAAACACTTTCCTGGGCATGGTTACGTTATTCCGGATTCCCACGTCGCGCTACCGGTTGACGAGCGCAGTCTGGAGGCGATGCAGGAAGACCTCATCCCTTATCGCCAACTGCCGTTGGATGCGGTGATGGCGGCGCACGTGATTTATCAGTGCATGGATTGCCATACGGCAGTTTTTTCCAATAAATGGATCGATTATTTACGCAATGACCTTAAGTTTAAGGGAGTTGTTTTTACCGACGATTTATCGATGGCCGGGGCCGGTGTGGTCGGCGCTATGCTCAATCGCGTCGATACCGCCTATCAGGCCGGGTGTGACATGCTGCTGCTCTGCAACGCCCCCGAATCAGTGGGCGAAGTTCTCGCCAACTGGCAACCGCGGATCGATCCGCTTCGAGGGAAGCGGGTTGAGGCATTGATCCCCAAGCAAGCCGGCAAGGACTGGAACTCGCTGCAAGCCGACCCGGGCTATCAGGCGGCACAGCAGGGCATGGCTCATTTGACGGCCTGAAATAAAACGGGCAGCCGAAGCTGCCCGATTCGCCTGGCGCAAGGAGCGCAGATTACTTGGCGCGGCCCTTGTATTCGTCGGTACGGGTGTCGATTTCGATCTTGTCGCCGATGTTGACGAAAGCCGGCACCGGCAGCTCGAAACCGCTGGCCAGCTTGGCCGGCTTCATGACTTTGCCCGAGGTGTCGCCCTTGACGGCAGGTTCGGTGTAAATCACTTCGCGAATTACGCTATTCGGCAATTCAACGGAAATTGCTTTGCCGTTGTAGAAAACGACTTCGCAAGCCAAGCCGTCTTCGAGATATTTCAGCGCGTCCGTCATGCTTTCGGCTTCGACTTCAAACTGCTCGTAGTCGGTATCCATGAACACGTACATCGGGTCGGCGAAGTAGGAATAGGTGACTTCCTTCTTGTCGAGCTGGACGACTTCGAACTTGTCGTCGGCCTTGTATACGGATTCGGAAGCAGCCTCGGTCAACAGATTCTTGAGCTTCATCTTGACCACGGCCGAATTGCGGCCGGACTTGTTGTACTCGGCCTTTAGGACGACGAGTGGGTCGGCGCCAACCATAATGACGTTGCCGATGCGGAGTTCCTGTGCGGTCTTCATTCGGGATTCCCAAAAATCTGAAAAATTAAAGCCTTGGATTATACCTTGGCCTCACAGAACTTGACGAGTGCGTTCGCGAGATCGGGATTGCTGGCAAGCTGGTTGGCCCAGCGGCGGTTGTGCTCGGCAATCTCCGGCCTGGCGAGGAGAAAATCTGCCCAGGCTGGGCGTAGATCGCCGCCGGAATTCCAGGCGTTAATCAGGTTGACCGCAGCATTCGTCGCCGCAGTGCTTAATCCTGGCGTGTAGCGCTCAAGAAAGGCCGAGAGTTTGACAAAATGCGCCTCGTCTTCCTGCGGGTAAATTTGCCAGACAAAAGGTTGGCCGGCCCATTGGGCGCGCACAAAAGAGTCTTCGCCGCGAACAAAATTAATGTCGCAGCGCCACAAAAGCCGGTCGAAGTCATCCTGGGGCAAAAATTCAAAGGGCAGCACGTTCAATTGACCGCATTGCCAAGGGCCATTGCCTCCCAGATGTGCCATCACCGCCGCCAACGGTTTGCCGGGCGCGACGTGCAGTCGGATCTCCGTGTCCGATTCGCTTAGCACGGTGAGCAATTTGGCAACCGGTGCGTTGTCGTAGCAGAAAAGACTGATATCGAGCGCCTCATCCCGAATAAGGCCAGCCATCAGCTTGTCACGCTCAGCCAGCAAATTCCTTTCCCGCAACAAGCCACCGCTGGTGGATGAAAAACCGGGAAAGAAAAAGTATTTAACCAGCGGCAGTGAAGGGTGGGGCGACGCCATCCCGTGACAGTTTTCAGCCCAGGGTTCAGCGCTCAGGTAGTCGAGATTGATCCAGACCGGCTTGGGCATCATTTGAGCCATGGCCTGCAGGCAGGTGGACGGTAACGCGCAGGCAAAGCCTTCAATAATCACCTCGGAAATGCGGTCGACCGCAGCGCTTTCCGTCCAGTGGCAAATTTTTACGCCCTGGCATTGCTGTTCGGCCAATAAAACATTTACCTCGGGGCATAAGGGCTGCAAGCTATGCAGATCGTCCAGCCACAGGCGAACCTGTTTACCCTGCTCGTCTGCCAGTTGCCGGGCGAGCCGCCAGCACACGCCGATGTCGCCGTAGTTGTCGATAACCCGGCAAAAGATGTCCCAATGAAGCTGCATGGGCGCCATGCTAACATCGCAGCCATGCCTGTATTTAATGATCCTCAAGACTGTATTGCCTGCCCGCGTTTGGCTGAGCACCTGGCCAACATTCGTCGGCGTGACCCGAACTGGCACGCCTTACCCGTTCCCGCCTTCGGATCTTTATCGGCTGAGCTGCTGGTTGTCGGTCTCGGCCCCGGTGAAAAAGGGGCGAACCGTACCGGCCGGCCATTTACCGGCGACGTCGCGGGCGAGTTGCTCTATCCGGCGTTGTATCGCTTCGGCTTTGC